>JABIFK010000453.1 GCA_018650745.1 Candidatus Latescibacterota bacterium
AAAAACAAAAAAGTACCAATAGGTCTATTTGGATCTTTAAGTCCTGCACGCGTTCTGCGAATAGATCGGCACACCGTGGATACGGCTTCTTCTTGACCAATTACTTGTTCTTGGAGTTCAGACTCCATTCTAATGAGTTTTTCGGTCTCAGCTTGTGCCAAACGGAACACAGGTATACCAGTCATACTCGAAATAACTTGGGCAATATGCTCTTCATCTACCTCAACAACTTCATCTTTTACCTGCTGTTCCCAATCTGAGCGGCGTTCATCAAGTTTGTTCTTTAAAGCCCGCTCCTGATCTCGCAATTTGGCAGCTTCTTCAAACTGCTGATTTTCAGCTGCGGCATCTTTTGCAATCGTTACTTCATCAATTTCAGTTTCAAGCGTCTTAATCTCTTCCGGCGGATTTAACCGTGACAGTCGCAACCGAGAACCGGTTTCATCAATCACATCAATGGCTTTATCGGGCAAATGTCGGTCGCTGATATAACGATCTGCCATGCGTGCCGCAGCTTCAATCGCCTCATCAGAAAATGCCACCTTATGATGTGCCTCATAACGCCCCTTGAGACCTTTCAATATTTCGATGGTTTCATCTACGGAAGGGGCATCAACCACAATGGTTTGGAAACGACGCTCCAGCGCGCCATCCTTCTCAATGTATTTCCGATATTCATCCATTGTTGTGGCACCAATACATTGCAACTCGCCACGTGACAACGCCGGTTTAAACATATTAGAAGCATCCAAAGTGCCTTCGGCACTACCGGCACCAACAATAGTGTGTAACTCATCAATAAAGATCACAACATCTTTGCTTTGTTGCAATTCATTCATCACTGCTTTAATCCGCTCTTCAAACTGACCCCGGTATTTTGTACCAGCCACAATACCACCCATATCTAAGGTCACCACACGCTTATCAAGCAGAATCTGAGGCACACGTCGATCAACAATGCGCTGGGCCAAACCCTCAACAATTTGTGTTTTCCCCACACCAGGGTCACCAACCAACACAGGATTGTTCTTTTTATACCGGCTCAGCACCTGCGACACCCGCTCGATTTCTTGATCGCGCCCAATTGTCGGATCCAGCTTGCCTTGCCGCGCCAGATCGGTCAAATCGCGGCCAAAATGATCGAGGAATGGCGTTTTGCTCTTCTTCTTGTCTTTTTTTCCTGAAGGTTTCCCTTGCAAAACGGCAATCACCTCCTCTTTGGCGGTCTTGTGATCCACCCCGAAAGCAGCCAAAATCTGTGCAGCAACACCATCTTTGTCTTTGAGCAAAGCCAATAACAAATGACTCGTGCGCACATACTGGCTCTTCATCTCTTTGGCTTCGTTAGCAGCAATTTCAAGAATTTGCTTCGCCCGAGGTGTAAAAGGTACTTCACCCATTGTCATCGAGCTGCCCGAAGACGATACATAATCATCAATCGATTGCTTGATATTTTCTAAATTCAATCCCAAATTGACCAATACTTCAGTGGCCGTTCCTTTGCCTTCACGGATAATACCCAACAACAAATGCTCAGTACCAATATAATTGTGTCCCAAGCGCGCAGCTTCTTCACGCGCCAATTGCATGACCCGTTTCACCCTATCCGAAAACATATTGTTCATTCCAACACTCCTCTTGCCAGCCCTTGGTTATCCAGACGGCATCAATTTTTGCCGAACCCTGTCAGCACGGAAAACATCTCTTTCAGCAGCTTCCAATTCCCTTCCCAGCATAAACTGTAAATGTGAGGGCTGGGTTTCTACCATCAACTCATTTAGCGTCTGCAAAGACACTTGGTGAATTAACTTGAGCCCAACGCCCAATCTTACCGCTGATGCAAGATTCATAAATTCTTGGGAAGTCAACATTCTGGCATGTTGCAAAATACCCCATGCCCGCCAAACTTTGTCTTCAATCTTAGACCGCACGCTGCTCAACAGCGCTTCACGTGCATTTTCTTCACATTCAACCAACTGAGCCACAGCTTGGCTCAACATGCCTAAAAGCGCCTGTTCTGACCGGCCTAAAGTAATCTGATTGGATACCTGAAACATATTGCCAAGTGCATCTGTTCCTTCACCAAACAAACCACGAACCGCAAAGCCCATTTGTGTAATGCCCCGAACCACGGCATCCATTTCTTGCGTTAAAACCAACCCAGGCAAATGAATTAAAACCGAAGCGCGTAAACCTGTGCCCGTATTGCTGGGACACGCAGTGAGATAGCCCCAAGCCTCATGAAAGGCAAATTGTAAAGATTCTGCAAATACTTGTTGAAGTTCCGATATAGCCTGCCAAGCACTTTGTGGCTGCAAACCCGAAAAAATGGCTTGAAAGCGCAAATGATCTTCTTCATTGAGCATCACGCTCAAACATCCGGCTTGACCAACCAATACACCACGAGCCCCGTTTCGTGTCATCATTGCAGGACTCATAACATGGCGTTCAACCAATACTTGCTGCTGCAACAAATTGAGGCCATCTGCATCAAAAAAGACCAACTGTTTCGTTTGTTTATTTTGCTCACACGCTTCTAGGACAGCTTTAACCAAGTGCTGGCGATGTGTCTTATTTGCACGATTTGGAAACGGCAAATGAATCAAATTACGCGCCAACCGCACCCGACTACTGACAACAATAGCAGATTGTTCACCAGAGGCATCCAACCAAGCTACGGGCAACCGAGCAAAATCATCAAATGTCATGGGGTTATTTGTTTAAGAGTCAAAATACGGTCGCGAATATCACTGGCCTCTTCATAAGCCTCACGCGCAACAGCATCTTGCAGTTGGGTTTTTAATTTTGCCAATTCCCCAGATGCAGGTGTTTTTTCCTGACAATGCCGCGCCACACCATGTAATCGTTTAAAAACGGGTGCCAAATCTTCAGCAAATGCCAGATAACACCCCGCACATCCCAACAAACTGCTTGTTTGAAATTCGGCAAATGTTTGACCGCATTGAGGACAAACAGGAGACCCATCCATATGCATTTATCTCATATGACAATGCGACCATCATCCATGCGAATGACACGATCTGCTCGCTTAGACAACTCAGCATCATGCGTAGCAATAACAAATGTTTGGCCACGTGATCGTGCCAAATCCCAAATCAAAGCATGCAGTTCAACACTTCGCCCGGCATCTAAATTGCCTGAGGGTTCATCGGCCAAAACCACTTTGGGTTGCCCAATAAGTGCACGCGCAACCGCCACACGCTGTGCTTCTCCCCCAGAGAGCTCCGCAGGCAAATGATCCACTCGCTTCGCCAAACCCACCGAATCTAACAACGCCAAAGCTGGCCCTCGCGCGGCTGGCTGTGAAACACCTGCAATGAGCAATGGCATCATAACATTTTCAAGTGCGGTGAAATCACTCAAAAGATGATGAAACTGAAATACAAAACCAACATGCTGATTGCGAAAATGGGCCCGATCTGCATCAGAGAGAGCAAACACATCAACACCATCGACAAACACCTGACCAGATGAAGGCTCGTCTAACCCACCTAAAATATGCAAAAGTGTACTTTTGCCAACCCCAGAAGGCCCAACCACCGCAACGATGTCACCTTGATCCACTTCAAGGTCAATGCCTTGCAGCACATCAATTTGACCTTGCCCTGTAGGATAGGCCTTATAAACCTGGATGGCCTTTAACAATGCTTATCCCTCTTAACCTTCTTCTGGACGCATATGCGGAAACAAAATAACATCACGAATAGAAGGCGAATCGGTCATCAGCATCACCATACGGCCTATCCCTACACCCAAACCACCCGTGGGCGGCATGCCATATTCCATAGCACGAAGATAATCTTCATCCAAAACTTGGGCTTCATCATCACCTTTGTCACGCAATGACATTTGATGCTCAAAGCGCTCGCGCTGGTCTACGGGATCATTCAATTCCGAAAAGGCATTGCCCGCTTCCCATCCATTGACAAAAATTTCAAACCTTTCGGTCAATTCAGGGTTATCGCGATGTTTTTTAGCCAAGGGCGACACTGCCAAAGGATAGTCAGTAATAAATGTCGGTTGAATCAATTTGGGCTCAACACAAAGTTCAAACAACTCATTGATCAAAATACCACGCTCGGTGCCAGGATCCAAATCTGCACCCAATCGCTTACACGCCCCTTCCAAGTCTGCGTCGGACGCGTTGGCCACATCAATATCACCATATTGGGCAATAGCCTCAAGCATTGGAATCCGCGGCCAAGGCGGTGACAAATCAATTTCTTGGCCTTGATACGTTAACACAGGTGAACCCGTCACCTGTGTTGCCACCTCAGCATACATCGTTTCAGCCAAATCCATCATATCGTGATAGTCGGCATAGGCCTGATAGACTTCTAACATCGAAAATTCGGGATTATGTGTGCGATCAACGCCTTCATTTCGAAAATCTTTGCCAATTTCATACACCCGCTCCAACCCACCTACGATCAATCGTTTTAGATATAACTCATCGGAAATTCGCAGATAGAGTTGCATGTCGAGCGTGTTGTGGTGCGTGACAAAGGGGCGAGCAGAAGCGCCACCATAAAGCGTTTGCAATACGGGTGTTTCCACTTCTAAAAAATCGCGCGAATCTAAAAATGCGCGCACAGCAGAAACGATGGCACTGCGTTTACGGAACACATCTTGCACATCTGCATTTAATGCCAAATCCAAATACCGACGACGGTAACGCAGCTCTTTGTCACTAAAAGCATCGTGAACAATACGTTCCCCATCTTTTACTTCTTCTTTAGGTACAGGCAAAGGGCGCACAGATTTGGTTAAGAGTTCGAGCGTTTTTACTTGAATAGATATTTGGCCCATGCGCGTTTTAAATACGGGTCCGCGCACACCAATAAAATCACCGATATCCAACAACTTCCACAAGTCAAATGCATCTGCACCAACCACATCGAGCTTTATATAAATCTGAAGACGGCCTTTTCGATCACTCAAATCGGCAAATGCCGCTTTGCCATGACCGCGTGTGACCATCAAACGCCCAGCTACCGCAACCTCGTCTTCGGAAGCTTCTAACTTTTCAAACTGATCAATCACATCAGAAGAAAGATGTGTAACGTCAAAAGAATAAGGGTATGGCGTATGCCCTAAGTCTCGAATAGCATCCAATTTTTGTAGACGCTGTTCAATTAATTTAGATTCTGGTGCGTGCCCATCGTCCTGATTCAAAACCAATGCCTCCCAACCCCTTAAAAGATGCGATAAAAAATTAAGCCACCGAACCTACTTTGGCGACTTTTTTTTTCTCAACATGAAAAGGTACCTCAGCCTAAATCGCTGATTTTTTCAGTGTTATACCTCTTTTAAACTATAACCAATATGTACATTCAAGTCAAGCACCGTGCCTAAAGCTGCTACCGTTGTCCGGCTTGACGTAAGAAGGTTTGGATAAAGGCATCCAAATCACCATCCATGACCCCTTGAACATCTGAAGACTCGAAGTTTGTACGTGCATCTTTCACCATCTGGTAGGGTTGAAAAACATAGTTCCGAATTTGACTGCCCCACTCAATGCTCTTCTTTACACTCTCGCGCTCCGCCTTTTTTTCATCTTCAATATCTTTAAAGTGTTGATAAAGCCGCGCTTTTAGGATTTTGGTGGCCGTGTTGCGATTTTTAAGCTGCGACCGCTCATTTTGGCACTGTACCACAATGCCTGTAGGAATATGTGTGATCCGCACAGCAGAATCCGTTTTATTGACATGCTGCCCACCCGCACCACCCGCCCGATAAGTATCGATCTTTAAATCACTTTGATCAATCTCCACCTCAATATCACCCTCAGCATCAGGATAGACAAACACAGAAGCAAAAGAAGTATGGCGTCGGTTGTTCGAATCAAAAGGAGAAATACGCACCAAACGGTGCACACCTGATTCAGACTTTAAGTACCCAAAAGCGTACTCTCCTTTAACCTCTAGAGTAGCACTCTTAATACCAGCTGTTTCAGCTGGCAAAACTTCCAAAGCATTCATATCAAACCCCCGCCGCTCGGCCCAACGTGTATACATGCGCATCAACATTTGCGCCCAATCGGCAGCTTCGGTGCCACCCGCTCCAGGATGTATGGTTAAAATGGCATCGTGTCGATCTTCGCGTTTGCCCAACATATGGCGCAACTCAAAATCGGATAAAGCTTTTTCATATCCACCCACTTCTCGCGCCACTTCATCTAATGTATCGCCATCATTTTCTTCCTGGGCCATTTCATACAAAACTTCCACATCACTTAAACTTTCTTCCAACCCTTCCCAACCCTCCACCCACCGCTTTTCTGTATTGGCGGCATCAATCGTCTTTTGTGCCGTCTCCTGGTCATTCCAAAATTCAGGCCCTTCCATCTTTTTGTCTAATTGGGCAATCTTTTCACGTCGGGTATCTAAGTCAAAGATACCTCCCAAGAGTATCTACCCTTACCCGAAAGTCTTCGAGTGCATCTTGTAATTCTCGCCCTTGAATCTCATCCATATAAAACCCCCTTAAAACAACAAAAAGGAAGACCCCTGATCTTCCTTTCAAAACCCAAGACTTTCACTAAAATTCTGCTACTTAAAGACCCTTACATCATAGAAACAATTGGGTCTTACCTTAAATCTACAGGTTCAACATTTTTAGGAATACGAAATTGAAATTTCCCTTGGTCTATTTTTTTATCGACTTCAAGGTCTGACAATTCAAATGTGGTCACATTGCCATGCAAATCATTGTACTCTACTTGCCTGACAACCCACATTCGCTTATCACTCCACAATCGAATGCTATGAATATACGTGTCTTCTAACTTTGCAGTCAATTCCACAATACGACAACTCTTGCCCCCAACCTTTTCTTCACCAACATAAGCTGGTGAATAGCTCTCGGCATAACCACCTAACAAAATGAGGTCGAACAGAAGCTTTTCTGGGCTACGATCTTTTTGTGTCGCATTATAGTCACTGATTAACACTTGCTCATTCTCTGGCGCATAATTCCAAGCGGTCTCACCATCTGTAACCACAATTTGCTTTTGCGTTTCAAATCGAAAACGCTTAGGACGTTCAACGTACAAACGGCCCTTAATCTCCGTCACTTGGTCCATAATTCGCCAATGGTATTTCCGCACAAACCGGGCAGAGAGCGTCTTAATGTTATCAAATTTCTTCTGCAACCGTTCAATAATATCAGCGCCGCGCTCGTTGGCCTGAGCCGGCCCCACAACAAGAAAACAACTCAAACAGACAAAGCAATATGTTAAATGCTTGAAATTCATAACAAAAACCACGCGTCGAAAAATTAAAGTATGGTGTATAAACAACAGACTGCAATTAGGCTTCAAGTTCTTCCAACTGCTGCAAATAATCTTCGCCAACCAAAACCTCTCGGCCCTTGCTCGAACCATCTGATGGTCCAACAATGCCAGCAGCTTCTAACTCATCTACCAAACGAGCGGCACGTGAATACCCCACTTTCATGCGCCGTTGTAACAATGACGCAGAACCTTGTTGATTTGTCACAATGATACGCAGGGCCTCTTCAAAACGTTCATCACGATCACCACTGCCAATGGCCACATCACTTTGCGCATCACTAAACTCAACATTTTCTAATTCTACATTCTGTTGGCTAATCCATTCGACAATCGCATCGGTCTCGTCTGGTGAAATCAACGCCCCATGAATACGCAAAGGTTCTGGTCGCCCAGGTGGCAAAAACAACATATCGCCATATCCCAACAACTTCTCGGCACCATTGCAATCAATAATCGTACGAGAATCCACCTTCGAAGACACACGAAACGCGATTCGGGTTGGGAAATTTGCCTTAATCGTACCCGTGATCACATTCACCGAGGGCCGTTGTGTAGCCAATATGAGATGGATACCCACCGCACGTGCCATCTGTGCCAAACGCGCAAGAGAATCTTCAATATCGGCAGGTGCTGTCATCATCAAATCTGCCAACTCATCGATCACAACCACAATATAGGGCAAGCGCTCGGGCACTTCCTCATCTGCACCAACCTCTTTGCGCAACCGATCCATCTTCACATTAAAATCGGTAATATTGCGCGCATTATATTGCGACATGGTGCGATACCGGTTTTCCATTTCTGCAACAGCCCATTTTAACGCGCCCGATGCCATCTTAGGGTCAACCACCACAGGAGCCAATAAGTGGGGAATATCATTATAAATAGACAACTCCACCATCTTGGGGTCTACCATAATAAACCGCACTTCTTCAGGGGTGCTGCGCACCAAAATACTTGCAATTAACGTATTAATACACACCGATTTACCTGCGCCGGTTGCACCCGCAATGAGCAAATGAGGCATTTTGGCCAAATCGGCACAATAAGGTTCACCCGACGACGTTTTGCCCAAAACCACCATCAACTTAGAATCAGACTGTTTAAACGCCTTGGATTTCAAAATGTCTTTGATATAAACCGTAGACGGTGCCGGATTAGGCACTTCAATACCCACGGCAGCTTTGCCCGGAATGGGTGCCTGAATGCGAATGCTTCGCGCTTTCATGACCAAGGCCAAATCATCGGACAGCCCCACAATCCGACTCACCTTGACCCCAGGTGGCGGCTCCACTTCATATGTCGTAATCACAGGCCCAGGATTAACTTGAATGACTTTGCCCTTGATACTAAAACTGCTTAAGCTCTCTTCTAATGTTTGGGCACCATCCAGCAATGCTTCACGATCCACCTTATCATCAACAACAGGCGCATCTGTAAACATGTTTAAAGCCGGCAGTGAATACTTAGAGGAACGCTTCTTCGGTTTGATTTTTTTGGGTTTGGCCTGCTGAGGCACGGGTGCAGGAGGGGGCAAGTCTGCCACTTTTTCCACAATTGCAACATCGGGTAACGGTGCTTGTGGTGTCTCCTCTAATATCTCAGGTTCAATCTCTGCCTCAGGCATTTCAAGCAAATTGGGCTCAGAAATCTCAGGTACAAAAAAAGCATCTTCTTCATCCGCTTCATCACCTTGGACCTCAGGAACAATTTGTGCCTCAAAAGTTTCAACAGGAATCGGTTCTTCGAACGTCTCCTCTTCTTCCTCTTCCCAGTCTTCACCTTCTTCGGCCTCATCTTCTACGAGCAACTTGCGCTTTGCTTCGGCTTTTTTCTCTGCCAGTCGCTCAGCTCGCTTTTGTGCTTGAATCTGCTTCTTTTCAGCCCTCGATGCACGAAATTTTTCGAACCCATCTTGTATACCCGCAATGCCCTGATACCAAAATCGCGCAATGCGATCTCGAACCTGCCCCGCAAATTGTGCCAACCATTCAGGAATGCGACTAAAAGGAATTTCTGTGGCGACCATTAACAATACCACCAAGGCCGCTCCTAAAAAAATATAGGCACCACCACGCCCCAAATAAGGAACCAAAAAGGATGACGAGAACGTAACGCCAACCCAACCCCCTAATTTCCACGCCAAATGCGTTCGACCCCGCGAAGGCACACCCGTTGCCCCACAATACAGTATCATAAGTGAGAATAGGGTAGCGCTGCGCACGACCAAAGGTTGAACGCTATCCAATCGAAAACGGTTCCAACCCCAAAGCAAAACCAACCCAGTCAGTAAATAAGCCCCATATCCCACACCAAATAACAAATAGTAGGATAAATGAGCCCCTAACCAGCCGGCCATATTTTCTGCCAATTCGGGCGGACGACTTGAATTGGGCGGATCTTCGGGAGAATGTGAGAGCAAACTCAAGGCCATTAACAAGGCCAACGCCATCAACAAAACACCCAAAATTTGTGTGGGTAATTCGGACTTTTTGATAGAACCTTCTGATGAGGCCTTCGATGACCGCTTCATGGCACATCCTTATCATCGAAGGGGAGATAAAAAACGGAGAACAGAAACAACAACCAACACGGGGGAACGCATTGGATTATTCAAACTTCCAGATGTTGTAAAATAATATTGTAAGATCAAAGGAATAAACAATCAAATATTTTCTTTTATTTACAAATTCTCAATTACTTATTCCTCTTGCAAAAACAACAGGTGTTTTGGCCTGAAACATTTGCCCGTCGGGAGAACGGGCTTCTAAATATAAGACAAAGACGCCAGGTTTGAGAAATTGTTGTGCATCACTGCGACCATCCCATACAATTTCACGCTCTGCGCCAGCCTCTGCCACATCCAATAATGCACGCACTTTCCGACCTTCTCTGTCAAATATCCACAAATTCACATGCGCACGAGAAACAGGCAATTGATACTTAATACGCGTTTCGGTGTCAAAAGGATTTGGATCTGCAACAAGACTGACGGTTTCTATTTTCACTGCCTTGACACTGTTGGGAAACCCTGGTGTAGAGCCCGAAGTGCTACTTAACCAATTCGCCAGGTCCGTTCCAGAAGCCAAAGCGTCAATCCGTTCCAAACTCACACCCGCCGTAGCAGCAGGATAAGCGACACGATCAATAACAGAACCCGTTCCGTCTAAAAGTTCTAATACATCTCCGCCATTATTCAACGTGGGAAACCGACTTGAATCTGAAATCATTAGGCCATCGCTATCAGTTGATAAAACCGCCAAAGCTTTCTCCGGTATCTCCCCGCTTTTAATTTCGGCGCCCGTTCGGGTGTCTTTTAAAACCCACCCATGCAAAGAAACAAGATGATCACTCATATTGAGTAATTCAACCCACTCTTCACCGGCACGGGGGAACGCCATGATCTCATTAATCACAACTTGCCCCAGAGGATAACCGCCCACAAAAGCCCATCTGGCGGTTTGATTACTTAGATCCTCATCTCCCACCAAAACACCTTCAAACGAAACAGTTTGCCTACCACTCGGCACATGCCCTTGATAAACGATCACTTGCACGGAATCACCAACAGACAATGGTCTCGACACATGGGTCACCGTATCAAAAAAGCCGTTTGCCTGAACCTGAAAGTGATGAATCACCTCGCGTCCAACATTCACAGCCCAAACCGTAGCTGTCGCTTCTTGCATCCAAGGTACCTTTGTTACATTCATATCCAATGGTCGCAAAGCCAAGTCGACATCTTTCACACTCACACTATTCACGCGCCCCGGCGTCCCCCCTGTCCATTTTGCATCTGCCCAATTTGCCGTGCGTTCACCACGTTGCAAATCAATCCTTTCTTCTGAAATCCCAGGTTCGTTCGGTATCTGATACACCATATGAGACACCGTATCACCATCTGCCGAGATCAACACCACTTGGTCATTTGAAAAATTATGCAGTCCACCATTTCCAAAAGTAGGCCCCGAAACGGTTAGAATTAATGCTTGTGGTGGCAAAGGGTCGTAAGAAGTCGACCGCCCAAAATAATCGGCATCCAAGATAAGTGCATACATCCCAGGTTCAAGGATCACGCCTTGATCTTTGCCAACAATCGCATCGGTGCCCTTTCCATCCCCCACGCGCCACCCCGTCAAATCAACAGGTGCATCACCAATATGGAAAAGCTCAATATACTCGTCAAAAAATTCACTGCCCTTGGGGTTGAACATAACTTCATTGATCACAATTTGTGCGTGTGCCGCAGTGCATTCAATACACCACAGTGCCCCAAAGAGCGATAACCAAAATCCACATTTTCTACACATGGTTGCCATTTCATTGCCCTTGGCATCAAATACGCCGATTATCCGTAAATGAGACCGCTAAATTTCCTAAACCATCCCTCGGCGCCGTCTTACAGCCCATTCAATAGCAAAGAACCCTACAAGCACCCACAACGGCCACTGTTGCCCCCACAAGCGGCCCAGATAAGTCACTTCAATTGGTTCTGGCGCAAAATCCAACGATTCTAATGCATCATCCAATTCAGCGGGCTGTAAAAATTGTCCGCCACTGCTTGAGGCCACTGCTTTAAGCAACTCGGCATTCATCCGCACAGTTTCATACTCTAAGCTATATC
>JABIFK010000284.1 GCA_018650745.1 Candidatus Latescibacterota bacterium
ATCCGAAACTGTGTCTGCCAAGAGTTTGGGCATTGATTCCTGCTGCCATCCCAAACATGCTACGCCTTTACAAGCTTGCAGACGCTTTGCCACCACAGCATTTAATCCTCTCATAGGGTCGGGATTCATCGTATACATCACTTGAGAAGAATAGACAACACGTTCATCTACCGCAGCGTCTCCAACATCCGTATTTGCAGCCAACCAAGTGTTGCCACCCGTTTCCATATACAACAAAGACGGAAAATGAAACGCTGGATATGCCGACAGCAACACACCAGTAAAGTAATATATATCCCGATAATCAGTAATCACAACAGCATCGATACCTTCTTTTGTCAAACGCTCACAAAAACGCGCTTGACGCTTACGGCAACCTTCTAAAGTCAACATAGGATACTCCTTTCTACCAACGACATAAAATTAGCTTTGTATCTCTTTGCAATTTGTGCATGATAAAAGCCTTAGCATTTTGGTCAAGACATTTAAACAATGACATGGGAGACCTTATGAAAACACCACACATCACCGTTGGGCTTGATGGTGCAGATATCATTGGCGATGACAACATTGCACTACAATCGGCTGTCGATTACATCTCTGCGCTAGGTGGTGGCACTGTTGAAATATTGTCTGGCACGTATATTATGCGTAATTCATTACACCTTCGCAGCAACATTACTGTGCGGGGTCAAGGCGAATCGACAACACTTTGGAAAGCCGATGCAGTTGAAAGCTTGCTCTCTCTTGATGGGGACTTTGGTGAAGAGCAGATTACAATACAAGACTGTCGGGGTTTTGAAGTTGGCTATGGTGTGAGCATCACAGACGACAGAAACGGGGGGTTCCACACCGCTGTAGGAACCCTTATCTGGCAAGATGAGAACACATTTGGCGTCAACGTGCCCATGGGTGGCGATTACATGGTCAGCAACAATGCCCGCGCGGCGACGACCTTCCCAGTCATTAGCGGATACAATCTTGAAAATGCCCGAGTAGAAAATCTAACCATAGACGGCAATAAAGAAAACAATCCCCTATTGAATGGATGTCGAGGCGCAGGGATCTTCCTTTACAGAGGTCATCACACCATCATGACAAATTGCACGGTCAAAAACTATCACGGCGATGGCATCAGTTTTCAACAAAGCCAACACATCACGGTCGATGGTTGTACGTGTATTGGCAACACACATTTAGGCCTCCACCCCGGCAGTGGCAGCCAGCATCCTACCATCCGGAATTGCCACTCGGAAAACAATGGACGCATAGGACTCTTTCTTTGCTGGCGTGTCAAACACGGGATATTCGAAAACAACCAACTCATTGGCAACGGTGAAACTGGCATTTCGATTGGCCACAAAGACACCGACAATCAATTTAGAAACAATCGTTCTGTTGGTAACAAACGCGAAGGCATTCTTTTTCGCAATGAATCGGAAGCTATGGCCGGACACCGCAACACGTTTGTTGAGAATGAAATATTAGACAACGGTAAGGAGGATGAAGGGTATGGTGTACGTATTTTGGGCGAAACACACGACCTGACGTTTACAGACAATCGTATTGGCAATACAACATCAACAAATCAAAAAGTTGGCGTGTTCATTGGCGAAAAAGCTGATCGAATCAATTTGGAAGATAACGATTTGTCTGGCAATCTCAACACAGACATTGAGGATGCTAGAAAATAAGGCACAACACATTCGACCCTAGCAAACATCACCAGCCAAGATTTGAACACAGAAAAGAAACCCTCACCAATGGATACAGCATGACCGATGCACGTGTGGCACAGATGGCTGAAGTAATCATTCGATATTCTCTCAATATTCAACCGGGCGACAAACTTGCGATTAGAGGCAACAGTTTGGCGGAACCGCTCATCAAAGAAGCTTATAGAGCGGCTGTACGTGCGGGGGCTCATGTGGTTACGCAGATCACGTTGCCCGGCTTGCAGAAAATATCCCTAGATGAATCCAATGACAAACAGTTGGCCTGGGTCAATCCTTTTTCTCAAATCATCACCGAAGAATTTGACGCATTGCTCGCAATCCAATCCGAATTCAACACACGAGAAGCGACGGGTTTTGATTCAGAGAAACTCTCAAAACTCTCAGAGACAAATCAACCCTTGCAAACCCGTTTTTTTGAACGCGCGGGGGCAGGCGAACTGAAGTGGTGCGCTACACTTTTTCCCACCACAGCCCATGCACAAGATGCGGATATGGCAGTGGAAGATTATGAAGATTTCGTTTTTAGTGCCTGTTTACCGGACAGAGAAAACCCCATTGGATTTTGGCAAAAAATGGAAGACCGCCAAAATCGACTGATAGAATTTCTCGATTCGATCAACGAAATCCGACTCGTTGCACCAGATACTGATCTGACCGTCAATGTTGAGGGCCGCAAATGGATCAATTGTGCGGGCCACGAGAACTTTCCGGATGGTGAAGTTTTCACCGGTCCCGTTGAAAACAAAACAAATGGCCACGTTCGCTTC
>JABIFK010000606.1 GCA_018650745.1 Candidatus Latescibacterota bacterium
CAGAAATTCAATCCATTATACGGACTGTCATAAAGATCAACGAACTTCTTAAATCCCTCGGGCATCCCCAAAGGCCGCGCAACACCGCGATACGTCTTATCCATTCCAATACCCGGATCGGAAGGATGACACGCCATTTGAACTTTGTATTCCTCTGCAACTGGAATCACCTTCTGCAACCAATAATCAATGCGTTCCCACATTGCATCTTCATCCGCCGCACCACCTTCAAATTCACCCAAAGTATGATCGAGCTTGTCAAACTCAAACGTTGAAAGCGTAGCACCTCCACGTCCCTTTTTAGACGGCGTTCTCATATGTCCCAAAATCGTAATGTTATAATTGAGTCCACGCAACCCCGCTTCACCAGCCATCCGAATCACATCGCACGCTTGGTCAATATGTCGGTCACGATCTGGCCCTTCCCCTAAAAAGATTGACCCCGCGTAATTGTCATTGGCCGCTTTTTCACCTGCAACTGCAGGTCTGCCACGCAAGGGCAGATGCATCATCTCAAGACGGATTCCAAACTTGTCACACCGTTCTCGCATTTGAACCATCATATCTGTCGTCCATTCGGTCCACGGCTCAGACGGCGTATGATCCACATGATTCACACCCAACTGAGCCAGCACCTCCAACTGCGTGTCATCATTATATCTACCTTGCGTACCCAAATACATTTTCACTCCCTTATAGCAATAAAATCCATATTTGGTGATCCATTTTCGTTGGGGCAGGCCCCGTGCCTGCCCAGACTTTTAGACGAAGTGGGCATCCACAGGAGGATGCCCCAACGATTAAGCGTTTGTTCATAAGGCTCCAGAGGCTAAAGATTACGATTCATTCACGGCCTGCAACAACGCGTGGATATACCCATACGTAAAAGCAAAACCCACACGACCTGGCTCTGGACCCGAAATACCCGGCACGTGATCGGGCATAATCATATATGGATAATCAACCTCTTTGAGCGTACGTAAAACCTGGAGCATATTCACATCGCCTTCATCGGGAAACACTTCCACAAAGTTCTTAAGCCCGCCCTTAATATTCCGAAAATGGATATTGAACAGTTTCTTCCGCTCACCAAAGTAACGCACCACATCACAAATCCCATCTGCCGGATTTTCCAAAACCTCAGACATACAGCCCACACAAAAATTCAACCCGTTATACGGGCTGTCATACAAATCAATAAACTTCTTAAATCCATCCACCATGCCCAACACACGCGCCACACCCCGATATGTCGTACCATATCCGATACCCGGGTCAGAAGGATGACACGCCAGTTGAATTTTATATTCTTCAGCAACCGGAATCACTTTCTGCAACCAATAATCAATCCGCTCCCACATCGTATCCTCATCCGCCGCACCACCCTCAAACTCACCCAGCGATTGATCCAGTTTGTCGTATTCAAACGTCGACAGCTTTGCACCGCCACGTCCATATTTCGATTCTGTTCGCAAATGCCCCAAAAGGGTAATGTTGTAATTGCCTCCACGCAACCCTGCTTCAGACATCATCTTAATCGTCTCACACATCCGATCGATGCCACGATCACGTGCATCACTCGGCCCCAAGAAAATGGCGCCCGCTTCGTTTTTAAACACATCGCGCGAACCCAGCGGAATATGAATCATCTCCAAATTCACACCGTATTTATCAAACCGATCCCGTTCAGCTTTAAGCATATCGGTTGTCCATTCCGCCCAAGGAGTCGTCGGTGTTTGATCGACATTCACCACACCCAATTGCGCAAGAACTTCTATATCCACATCATCTTTACACTGTGTCTGCGTTCCGATGTACATACAACCCTCCCAATATAAAATGAGTTTCAAATCGTTTGCTTAATCTAGTCCCATTAAAAACCAGCGAGCAATCTCCGCAACTGAGCCACGGCCAAACGCACCTGCTCAACACGATCTTCGTGTTCGCCTTCATAGACAATAGAAATACACCCATTGTAATTGACACCTTTTATAATGTCCGCAATACGATCATAATCCAACCATTCCTCAGTACCACTCTCATTCTTATAAAACTTGGTGCGAATGTACATCGCGTGCGGAATCGTTTGTTCCATAAATCCATAAAAATCCATATTCGGATCGGTCTCGCCTCTGGGTGCCGAACCGGGTGAGCCAACCCACTGCCCGGTGTCCATAATAAAATTAAAATTATCACGACCCGTTTCTTCTCGAATACGCAACATCTCGTCACCCGTAGAAGGGTGGTTCTGCAAGCCAACGCCAATACCCTTCGTGGCCGCATAATCGGCAACCTCCTGATACCCAGCAATCATACCCGGCCACGTATCTTCACCGTCACCATTCTTTTCAGGAACCTGTGCGCAAAAAAGCCGAATAATTGGAGATCCCAAAAAAGCCGCAAGATCCACCGCTTCCTTTGCCGTAGACACATGTTCTGCTCGCTCCGCTGCCGTACCGTGAAACAAACCACTCACCCCGATATACCCAATCGGCATCCCATATTTCAAACACAGTGCCTTGATCCCACCCAAGTAAGCTGGGTCCGTAGATTCAAATGCCCGCTGGTGAAAATCCACCACATCCAACTTCAAGTCGTAACTGGTCTTAATAAAATCTTCAATACTCGTATTCTTCAAACTCAAAAAATTCGATCCAATCTTAATCATGATATCCCACCTTTATGCAAAGAGTTTTACCAATACCCACCAAGTATTCGTGTGTGCTTACAGATTTCACATTTAAATGCCTCCCAAGCTAAAGCATTTAGAAAGCAAGATCAAGCCCTTCACAAAGGGCATCCTAACCCATTCAAACGCCAAATACACAAAGCCCAATTTCCCACCTAACCCAACCGCATCGAAACTCGACGTCCAACAAAACTTGCACTATATTGCTGTCCAACGACGACACAGTGCAAATCCAACCGCACAATCTCAAGGAGCCCAAATGTCAAATCTCAAAATCACACTCGTTGGCGGTGGCAGCCTCGGGTGGACACCCCGTTTGTTTGGCAACATTCTACAAACCGAGTTTTTAAATGGGGCAGAAGTGGTGCTCTTTGACTTCAATGCCGAAGCACTCGCACTGGTGCAACGCGTCTGCGAAAAATACGCCACACAAGCAGGCTCGCAAACCACAGTCACCAGCACAACAGATCGAGAAGCCGCACTCAAAGACGCCAACGCTGTCGTCGTCACCATTTCTACCGGTGGCCTCACAGCAATGCGTCACGACCTAGAAATCCCCGAAAAATACAATATCTTCCAACTGGTCGGTGACACCGTTGGCCCCGGTGGTTTGTCTCGAGCCCTACGCAACGTCCCCGTCTTCTTAGACCTCGCACACGCAATGGAACATCTCTGCCCAAACGCCTGGATGCTAAACTGTTCCAACCCCCTCAGCGCACTTACTCGCATCGTAGACCGCGAAACATCTGTCAAAACAATCGGCGTGTGTCACGGCGTACCCAACGTGGCCAAAAACTTCGCTCAATTCTTCGGTGTCACCCTCAACGACTGCGCCTACGTCAACTCGGGCATCGACCACTGCGCGTGGTTCACCGATTTTCTTGTAAAAGGTGAATCAGCAATCGGTCGCCTAAAAGCAATGGGTGTCGAAAATTGGTTGACCCGCTCTCCCGAACAAGCAGAGAAAGACGAAACCTTTGGCTCCCTCTCTCGGCTACGCAACGGCATTCGATTCGGTTTAGACCTCAATGTCTTACCCGCCATTGGGGATCGACACCTCTTCGAATTCTTGCCCGGTTACCTAAACAATCAAGAACAAATGAACCAACTCGGCCTCGTACAAACCCGCGTAGAAGACCGCGAAAAAGGCAAAGGCGACGCCCAAGCGAACTTAGAAATATCCCTTCAAAAAGAAGAAATCGAAATTCCACAAAGCAGCGACAACGTCGCCGGTTGGATTGCCGCTCTCTTTGGCGGCCCAACTATTGAAGACAACCTAAACGCGCCCAACATCGGCCAAGTTCCACAACTGCCCACCGGTGCCATTGTCGAAACCCGAGGCGTGCTCGACCAAACCGGGATTCGTCCCGTGGTCAGCCCCCTGTCCGAAGACTTAGAAGCCATTGTTCGCCCCCACGCCCTGCGTGAAGAACTCACCGTAGACGCCGCCCTAAATGGCGACTTCGACAAAGCCCTCACCGCAATGAAATCCGACCCCCTATTGCCAAGCCCAGAAATCGCCCGCCCCTTATTAGAAGAATTGATCACCACAACCAAAGATTGGTTGCCCCAGTTTTAGCCCAATAAACCACTCATTATTCACGCCCAAAACGCCAAAAGCCGACGCTTTCCAAAGAAGTGGGCCTGCGCAAAGTATCGGGTGCCTACCGTTTCCAACTCATTCAACAATTCTTAGGCGAAGCCATGTTGCTTTCATTAATGGCTTTTGTGCTCGCATTGGGCATCGTAGAATTGACACTCCCAAAATTCAGCGCCTTTGTAGGCAAAGATCTCATGCCCGAAAGAAATATCTATCACTTGGTGGCCGTACCCGGGTTGGTGGCATTGGTTGGCCTGTTCGCAGGCAGTTATCCCGCGTTCTTCTTGTCTGGCTTTGAACCTGTTACAGTATTAAAAGGCCACCTGAAAACGGGCGCAAAAGGTGCACGACTCAGAAAAGGGCTTGTCGTTTTCCAGTTTGCAATGTCCATCTTGCTCATCATTGGCACAGTCATGATCTATCGACAACTCAATTACATCCAAAACAGATCTTTAGGATTCGATAAAGAACAGATGATCCGAATGCCCATTTTGAGGGCAGACAGATTAAGAAAAACCGATAGAAACACCATTCTTGTTCACAAATCCCAAACGGTTAAACAAGCTTTTCTTGCACATCCCAATGTCCTATCTGCAACAGCTTATCGATCAAGAATTGGCGAACAGGGAGGCGCTGCGCGAACAGTAAAGTTGGAAAATGGTGACACATATGAAATGTTGTTTCAAGAGTCTGATGAAACCTTTCTCGATACCTTTGGCATCGACCTGATTGCAGGACGAAATATTTCTGACACACGTTTTGAACCAAATGGAACACAATTTGATCTTCTCATAAATGAAGCCGCAGTAAAACAATTGGGATGGTCACAACCTTTAGGCAAGCAACTTCGTTATGGAGCCAAAACCGGTGGAACCGTCATCGGGGTCATAAAAAATTACCACAGCAAATCGCTACACCAAGAACTGAAGCCCCTAATCATAGTCAATAAATCCATGCTGCTTAACCATATCACAGTAAAAGTACAAAGCAAAAACATGCCCGAAACCCTTGCATTCTTAGAAAAGACCTGGAAAGAATTTCTACCCGACAGACCCTTTGAATTTCAATTTGTAGATGAAAGCTTGAATCAACTCTACGCTGAAGATCAAAAGGCTGGACAATTGGTCGGCACATTCGCAGGATTGGCCATCTTAGTCGCGTGTTTAGGTCTCTTCGGTCTGGCAGCCTATACAGCAGAACAACGCACTAAAGAAATTGGTGTCCGAAAAGTCCTCGGCGCATCTACAAGAAGCATCGTCTTCCTCCTCTCAAAAGAATTCGCCAAACTTATACTCATCGCAAACCTCATCGCTTGGCCAGTCGCTTACTTCGCCATCAACACCTATCTCCAAAGCTTCGCCTACCGTGTCGACTTAGCCTGGTGGGTCTTTGCACTCGGTGGCATCACCACCCTCTTCATCGCATGGGCAACCGTAGGCTACCAAGCCATCCGTGCAGCTCTCTCAAACCCCATAGAGGCCTTGCGATACGAATAAAAGCACCTATCGGGGTTGGCCATTGCAATTGCAAGTTTGGGCCTGTTAGGACTAATCGCATACACCGCTGAAGTGAGAACAAAAGAGATTGGCGTTCGCAAAGTTTTGGGTGCCACAGAAATAAGCATTGTGAGTTTGTTGACCAAGGAATTTTTGGTGCTGGTGGGATTGGCCAGTGTGCTGGCGTGGCCTATTGCATATTACACGATGAGTGGCTGGTTGGATAATTTCGCGTATCGGATTGATTTGAGTCCGGTCTACTTCATCGCCAGCACAGGTGTGGCAATTGTCATTACGTTGGTCACCATTGCATATCAAGCGATGAAGGCTGCCCGGGCCAATCCGATTGAAGCGTTGCGGTATGAGTAAAAAAACATAAAGTGCTGAAAAATACTTTAATCGTTCGAACAGAGAGTCCCCATCCGTTGCGTTATCTGGTGGGGACTCTTTATAATGGTTATCTTTGATTGGAAAATTGGTTTGACTAATATTACTATAAGGAGTTACCTTAATCAGGAGATAGGTCGTGCTAACTGGCGGGGTTTACAGTTGCTATATAAGTCTGTATTATTAAGGCGAAGGTAAGAAGAGTGGCAGGCTACCTATTTGAGTGGGATACGACTAAGGCTGAGACGAACAGACAGAAGCACAACATCGCGTTTGATGAGGCTACAACCGTTTTCGCGGACCCTCTGAGCATGTTGCGAACCGATCCAGACCATTCTCTCTCGGAGCAGCGTTTTATTGTGCTCGGCATGTCGAATCAACGCCGGTTGCTTGTGGTCAGCTTTTCTGAACGTCCCCCCGGAACCCGCCTGATCTCTGCGCGGCGAGCCACAAGGAAGGAGCGAAGGCAATATGAGCAAGAAATCTAACCCTCTCACGAATCCTTCGGATCATGACACCATGCGCGATGAGTATGACTTTTCAAATGCACAGCGTGGGGTCACCGCCGCACGATACGCTGAAGGCGCAAACGTCGTCGTAATTGATCCTGAAGTTCTCGATGTGTTCCCTGATGGGAATGCCATCAATGAAGCGCTGAGAGCTTTGGCCCCAGTGATCCGTAAACAGGGCAAGCAACAAAACGTCTAACCACCGGATGTAAGGGTTTGGTTTTTATGAATTGCTGAGCCAACCTAAAATAGACCTCCACAAGGGCTTGTGTCACTTAGACACAGGCCCTTGTTTTTGCCCTCCAAGTGTTCATTATCGGACACCACTGTATCATTATCGGACACTTTTCAAATTTTCAAATTTTACCCAAAACACATAACCTACTGTAAATATTTATCTTACCCATTTGGCACACATATCGCTATTGTAGAAAGCATCAGTTGTTTACTTCTACCTAAGGACAGTGCCATGATGAAATTACTCGGACGTTCAAACAAAGTCGGTCACCTCAGCTCTCCCGACCGAAAAACCGATCAAAGCGTTATCCATCTCGACATCACCCAATGTTTCTCCGACAGCTTAAGCGTATTAACACAGCATCCCATACTGCTTGTTGGGGCATCTCTCTTAACGGTTATCCTAAGCGCAGCATCAGGCCTATTGCTCATGGGCAGTCTCTATGCAGGCTTGCTCATCATCACCCTCAAAGCAATGGATGGCACCGCACCCACATTGGGCAATCTGTTTAACCACATCAAACAATTCCCAAGTTTCTTTTTGGTCCTCGTGTTCTGTGTGACAACCATCCTAACAGGCATCTTGTTGGTGCTTGTTCCTTTTACCCTCCTCAACTGGCACACACTGCTCTTCGATGCAACCATCCCACTTTCAGACCGCATCACCCAACTCGCCACACAAATACAAAACGTCTCCTGGGGATTTCGCCTCGCGTTTCTCTCCTTCGCCGCTGGTTTGTGTTACTTCATCACCCCTCGCATTTTTGCAGGCGTGCGCTGCCTCTACATGTTACCCCTTACTACCGAAAGAAACCTACCCGCCGATGAAACCTACGTTGAAAGCAAAAAAGCCGTGCAACAACACGGCTTCAAACAACACGTCTTACTCACCCTCATCATGCTTTGGATCCTTGCCATAAACCTCGAAGCCTTTGCAGCCGCAGCCCTTTCGATGCCCGCACTCATAGGACTGACTGGATTATTCGTTTTCCAACAACCTTTCCTAATCGGTCTCTTGGCATCCGCCTACCGACAAACCCTGCGCGTAGAAGCCCACCAACAAGAGCAACACGAAGAACACGTTGTCGAAATGCAAGACGAACTCAAAACCGCACGCGACATGCAACTGAGCCTCCTCCCCTCCGAAAATCCAAACCTCGATGGTTATGAACTCGACGACATCTGCATCCCCGCCAATGCTGTCTGTGGCGACTACTACACCTACCGCTGGCTCAACGAGCGCTATTTCGCCCTCATCGCCGCCGACGTCTCCGGCAAAGCCATGCAAGCCGCCGTAACTGCCGTGCGCTTCAATGAAATGGTGCGATACGAATGCAAAAACCGCATCGACCCCGCCGAAATCTTAGACGGCCTCGATGCCTCCCTCGAAGATCAAATTGGCATGATGAGCTTCATCACCTGCTGCGTCGCAGTCCTCGACACCCACACAAACACCGTCGAAATCGCCAACGCCGGCCACTGTGAACCCTGCATTTTTTCGCACCTTACAGAACAAACCGAAATGATCTCTCTACCCGGTTTCCCCTTAGGCCTCGCCCGAAGCCTACGCCCCCAATCCGGTTACGAAAAATATCAAACCACCCTCGAACCCGGCGACACACTGTTCCTCTACTCAGACGGCGTAGTCGAAGCCCGAAACAAAGCTGGCGAACTATACGAAGACGAACGCCTGATCAAACTCTTAACCCGAGCAGGCAACCGACTCAACCCAAAAGAAATCATTGACCGCGTCGTCCAAGAAGTCGAACGCCACATCGGCAACGCCCCCCCATCCGATGACATCTCAATGATCGCATTCAAACGACAAAAAACACCCAACTTACAAACAGCCACTAAATAAAACGCAAAGCACAAAGAGCGAAGCACAAAGCGTGTTTAACACTTTACCAATTTTACGATTCTAAGCTTTTGACCCCAATGCCTTTCATCCCCTTCAGGGGACCGAGGGGTGCCTCTAAGCTTTTGACTCCAACGCCTTTCATCCCCTTTAGGGGACCGAGGGGTGCCTTTAAGAGGTTCTCAAATGTTCAAAAACTACATCACCATCGCCATTCGCAATCTCGCACGCCACAAGGCATACACATTCATCAACATCATCGGTCTGGCAATCGGCCTCACATGTAGCACGCTAATTTTTCTCTACCTCCAGCACGAATTCAGCTACAACCGACACCATAGCAAAGCCGATCGCATTTATAAAATTCTCCACGCACAACGCCAATCAAACGGTAACGTGAGGTATCAATTCGCCGCTCAAGGCCCAATTGCACCCGCATTGGCAGAAGAATTCCCCGAAATTGAACGTGCCACACGCTTCATGCATCGCGACAATGTATATGTTGGAATTGAAGGAAAAGAGCATTTGAAGGGCACGACAATGGTCGCCGATAGAGAATTTTTCAACGTCTTCGATTTTCCATTGATTGAGGGCAATGTACAAACTGGCTTGCAAACACCTTTCTCAATCTTTGTAACACAGAGCTTTGCCAAAAAATTGTTTGGTGATACCAGTCCCATTGGAAAAACGGTATCTGTACAAAGCAAATTTTTTGATGAGATCTACACGGTCACAGGCATTTTGCAAGATATACCCGAAACCAGTGTTTGGGAGCTTTCACCAGATCTAATCACCACAACAGTGCCACTTAAAAGTGCCGAACGGATGAAGGAAGTTTGGGAAAACTGGCAAGGGTGGGGTCCACGACATGTTGGCCTTACATATAGTTATGCTCTGCTTAAACAAGGCGAATCCGTCTCTGCCACAGCAGAAAAGCTTCCCGATTTTGTAAAGCGGCATTTAGGTAATGACATTGCACAAACAGATCATTACGAACTCATGCCACTGACACAAC
>JABIFK010000607.1 GCA_018650745.1 Candidatus Latescibacterota bacterium
ATATCCAAACGTACAGACGCATAAAACGGCAATGCACGCCCACCAGTGGTGGTTTCCGGGTTGCCAAACATCACACCAATTTTCATACGAATTTGGTTGGCAAACATCACACAGGTTTTTGACTTGCTAATAGACCCCGTCAATTTGCGCAAAGCCTGCGACATCAAACGTGCATGCAAACCCATATGTGAATCACCCATATCTCCTTCCAACTCTGCACGCGGAACCAAAGCAGCAACGGAGTCGAGCGCAACAATATCAAAAGCCCCACTGCGTACCAAAGTATCTGTAATTTCTAAAGCCTCTTCTCCCGTGTCAGGCTGAGAAATTAAAAGATTTTCTAAATCAACGCCTAAATTCTCGGCTAAGTCTATGTTGAGTGCGTGTTCCGCATCAACAAATGCACAAATACCACCACGCTTTTGTGCTTCTGCAATGGCATGCAAAATAACGGTCGTTTTCCCAGAACCTTCGGGGCCAAAAATTTCAACAATGCGACCACGTGGCACACCACCAGCGCCTAATGCAACATCTAATGCCAAGGAGCCGGTTGGAATAACTTCATAAGGAACACGCGTCTTGCCCTCACCGCCAAGCCGCATAATAGAACCTTGACCAAATTGCTTTTCAATTTGAGAAATTGCCGTTTCAACTGCTTTGTTTTTACTAGCTGCTGCATCGCGCTTTGCCATAACAAATTGCTCCATCTAAAAAAATGATCGGATCACGGTGCAGCCCATAGAACACAGACAGTGCTCAACTGTTTTTTCTACACCGTACTTTTTGAATGCATGGTGAATATAGTGAACATTTGTATACAGGTCAAGAAAAAGGTTATGTTTTTAAAAGACCATATGCCAACGGGTGATATGCAGCACCATCTGGCCCCAAAGTGCTCTTCATAACCGTCACTTTATCTGCTCGAAAAAGAACAGAAGGTATCGGCCCAACACGCGCAACATCCACTGCAACAGCATTTCGTCGAGCGCGTCCCAAAGTAATGTGTGGAAAATACTTACGCCGTTCGGGAGCAAGCCCAAACGGCGTTAATTCTGCCTCTAGTAAGCTTTGTAAATTGCACAAACCCAACACGTCCCCCAGAACACCCAACCAAATGACACGGGCTTGATTCAAACTGGCAAATCCACCCAAACCAGAAAGGCATAAACTCAGAGGAGGCGTTTCTTTAGCAACTTTCTGTACCATTTTGATAATTTGGGGCATCAACTCTGGTGACACATCTCCCAAAAACTGGAGGGTCAAGTGCACACCTTCGGGCTTTGACCACCGCACAAGGTCATCTAAAAATGCCAACTGCTTCACCACTTGGCGCACCTGCTGTTTCACGACAGGAGGCAACTCAAATGCTATAAAAGTCCGAGTGTCGGCCATAACATCAACAATCCACGCAAGATCAGGTTGCCATAAATTCCGGCAAACACATCATCCATCACAATGCCCCACCCAGCAGGCAGGCTTTCGGCTTGGCGCGCGGGTGGCGGTTTGATAATGTCGAGCACACGAAACAGAAAAAAACCAACAACACCCAGCAACATACTTTGCGGCAAAAAACAAACCGTAACAAAAAAACCAGCAAATTCATCAATCACAACATACCCAGGGTCTTTCCCCCAAGCTTTCTCCCCTTCTCCCGAAACATACACCCCCACCAAAGTCACGCCAAGTAAAAGAGCACTCCAAGCCAATACGCCCAGAGGTGGCAACAAACAATAAATCACCAAAGCCACGGCAGTACCTGCCGTTCCGGGTGCGATGACCGAATAACCAGAAAAAAAACCGGTTGCAATCAACCGGGTTAAAAATGGAGGGTCTGATGGTATTTGTGACATACCCACCTCATAAATCAGTGAAATATGAAAAAACAAACCAAGCATATATTGAAGACCGTTTGCTTGGTTTGTTGCTTTTTACTTTTTACTTTTGCCTTAAAACGTCTTCCTATTTTCAATCAAATACCGAATACCAGAAACAACTGCCAGCAAAGTTACCACCCCAACAAGCGCGTTCATCACCCAATAAGCAACATCGCCAAACAGCGGAGCAGGTTGATTTGAAAATTCCGTAGAAACAATTCGAATGTTCAAAAACACCAACAAACCAAAAATCAAAACCAACTGCAACATCGTCTTCCATTTGGCCAAGCGAGAAGTCACCACCACTTTACCACGCTGCACAGCATAAATCCGCAAAGCCGTAATGCCCACATCACGCACCAACATCGCACCAATCAACCACGCTTCAACCATTCCCAAAATCACAAAGGCAATTAAAGCTGCAGACACCAAAAGCTTATCGGCCAAAGGGTCCATAAACCGGCCAAAGCTGGTAATCGTGCCATCGCGCCTGGCGATCTTGCCGTCGTAAAAGTCTGTTAGCGAGGCAAGCGTAAAGACCAACAGAGCTAAAATCTTAAAGTACCAACTGCCAGCAAAAATAAGCACCAAAAAAACAGGGGTCAGCACAATTCGCAGCACCGTCAACACATTGGGTGTGGTCAAAAAACGATCTGTCGTCTCGGGGGATGCATTTTTCAACCGATTGGACTCTACAGTGTTGGCACGTGCCATATTTAATACTCCCTGCGTCCTTCAAGTGCCCGAGACAATGTAACCTGATCAGCCAACGCCAAGTCACTGCCCACAGGCAAACCACGTGCAACTTGTGTTGTTTTTACTTTCAATGGCACCAAACATTGCGCCAAATATTGGGCCGTAGCATCGCCTTCTACCGTTGGGCCATTGGCCAAGATCACTTCTTGAATCACCCCTTGGCGCACTCTATCCAATAAACCTTGAATATTTAAATCTTCAGGTGAGATCCCATCCAAAGGAGAAATCCGACCGTCCAAAACATGATAATGCCCACGGTACAAACCCGTGCGTTCCACGGCCAACAAATCGCCCACATAATCCACCACCATAACCTGTGACGCATCCCGGCGCGGATGTGTGCACACCTCGCACGGATCGCCTTCGGTAAGATTAAAGCAAATGGAGCAACGTTTTACACGCGTTTTAACATCAATCATTACTTCAGACAATTCGCGCACCGCATCCGTATCCCAAGTGAGCATGTCCAACGCAATGCGGCGGGCCGATTTGGCCCCAATGCCGGGCAAGCGGTTCAATGCTGCAACCAAGCGATTAATTGCGTCTGTGGCCATACCCTCTGCTCCCTAAATCAGTCCAGGAATATTCATACCCGGCGGAATCAACCCTTCGGTGGCTTTTTGCATTTCGGCTTCTGACATCTCCGTTGCATTTTCTTTGGCTTGTTGAATGGCTGCCATAATCAAGTCTTCAAGCATTTCAACATCTTCAGGGTCCACCACTTCGGGTTTGATCTTTACCGAAAGAATCTCTTGGTGTCCATTGGCCACAACAACAACCATACCCCCACCAGAGGTACCTTCAACCATCTTACCGCCCAATTCGTCCTGCACTTTGGCCAACTTGGCCTGCAGCTTTTGGGCCTGCTTCATCATTGCACCCATACCTTTTGCCATTTCATAGCTCCTTGTATAAAATCTTAAAAATCAGCGAATCAGCGAATCAGCGAATCAGCGAATCCCACTCTACCCCAAAACCTTAGAAAAGTGTTCCGCCTATTCGTCTATTCGTCTATTCGTCTATTCGTCTATTCGTCTATTCGTCTATTATCTCACAACTTCCCCACCAAACACTTGCAACACCATC
>JABIFK010000609.1 GCA_018650745.1 Candidatus Latescibacterota bacterium
AATTACGGTGCATCAACTCACGCCGCAAAATCCATAACCCACACAAAAACCCTATCGCCAGCATCACACCATAGGTTGCAATGCGAATAGGGCCAAACTCAAATAAGATCGGAGACATAAACAAACCACAAGAAAGAGGTTAAAATCCAATATTAACATGAAGATATGCAAAAACCATTATCCCACAAGCTATTAATATACACAACGTTCCAAAGAGCAACAAACATTGTAAACCCACCTGTGTGCAATGCCCACAGATCAACCTGTGCATACATCCAAAGTTTTACTTTTGCCCTATTCATAATTTACCTATTTTGCAAACAAATAGGAACGCCTAAGCGCAAAAACCCATTCAAAGGACACCCAAATGCCCAGTCCAATCCCCACACCCGTGGATGAAAATGCCTCCAACAACATCAAAATTGGTCACCAGATCAAATGGGACGCCAGCGACAACGACCTTTTATTTTACCAACAAATAGGCATGCGCTGGGTGCAAATGAGTTGGGGGCGTGAAACACCCAATCTCGATCAAATGCACCAGCTTCAAAAACGCCTTCTCAAATACGACATTCAAATTTACAGCGGGCGCCACGACGCCTATCACAGCCTCAAAATTCAGTTAAACCAACCCGGGCGAGACGAAGACATAGAAACCTTCGCCACCTTTATTCGCTTTTTAGGTGAACTCAACATACCTCTGTGTGTCTACGACTTCCATCCCGCCAACACCTACACCACCCACCGCGTCACACGTCGAGGGTATTCTGCTCGCGCCTTTGACCTTGAAAAGTTTCACACTGAAATCGAAAAAAACAAATTCGACCGCGAATATCCCGTTGAAGAGATCTGGGAAAACTACACCTATTTCATCAATGCCATTTTACCCGTAGCCGAAGAAGCCAACGTCACGCTTGCTTTGCATCCCGACGATCCCCCCGTGGCCATTATGAATGGCGTGGGTAAAATTGTTACCCATTACGAAGGCTATCGCCGTGCCGAAGAAATATCCAATGGCAGCAAAAATTGGGGCCTGCTCTTTTGTGTGGGCACGTGGTCAGAAGGCGGTGAGCAAATGGGTAAAAACGTGCTCGAAATGATTGAAGACTTTGGCGGCAGAGGCAAAATTGCCGAAATACATTTTCGCAACGTCAGCGCCACCATGCCTTACTTCGAAGAAACATTTCCCGATGATGGATATGTCGATATGAGCCAAGTGATGAATGCCCTTCGCAAAGTCAACTTCGATGGCCTCATCATTCCCGATCACATTCCCATCTTCGTCGAAGACAACAACACCCGCGCAGGCCTTGCTTATTGCATCTCTTATATGCGCGCACTCCTGCGCCAAGCCAACAAAGAAGTGGGTTAGTGCAGCATCCATTCACAGAAAATAAAAAGGCTTACAAAGTTAATTTGTAAGCCTTTTATTATGCTATTTAAACAGGTTGCTCTTCAACTGCTTTCTCCAGGGTTTCAATATCGCTCATCGTATGGTTCCCTTCATTTTTGAGGCAGCAACATACCACTCAAGCCTGAAACGGCACCAACCAATCCGCTTCAATCCCCAAATCAAAACCCGGCCCCTTTGCTTGAAATTCCAAATAACTATCCCTCGGAATCAATGCCCCTGGTTGCGAAACCTCTTCTAAGGGAACACCCGGATCAGAACCAATATAATACTCGCACCAAGGCATATTGGACGTCGCCCAGCATAAGTGTTGGCCATAAGGATCGCGCCCACCACCGTGCAAACAAACCTCTATACCCGCAGAAGCCGCCATATTGCAAATCTTAACACAAGCTGTCATCCCACCCACCCACTGAATATCGGGCTGAATAATATCAATACACCGACTCTCAATCATCAACTGATACGGATAGGGCGTGTAAAAATGTTCGCCACTGGCCAACGCCATCCACGGCAAGCGTTTTTTAAGTTCGATATGCCCACCCACATCTTCTGGAATCAAACATTCTTCAATCCAACGCAAGCCATAAGGCCGAATGCGATTGGCAAGACGCGTTGTGTATTCCACATCAAAAGCCATATAACAATCCAACATCAATTCACTGTCATCACCAATAATTTTACGCGCTTCGGCAATACGAGCCTCGTTTTTCTTCAAACCGTCCAAACCATCCACTGGCCCATATTGACAAGGCAACTTAAACCCTTTAAATCCAAGTTCTTTATACCAATCCACATCATCACCCGTGGCATACACAAAAAGTCGGTCTCGCACCGGACCTCCCAAAAGTTCATAAACAGGCTTATTTTGCAACTTGCCTGCCAAATCCCAAAGTGCCAAATCAACGGCGCTGATCGCCAGCGATGCAATGCCTGCCGTACCAAAGGGTTTGGACACACGAAACATCATGTCCCAAAGTTTTTCAATGGCCAAGCATTCTTCACCTTCCAAAATATGTGCAAAAGCATCCTCCACCACCATTGCAGCAGGACGCCCCGCTGACATACCCAATCCCCAGGTACCATCTTCAGCCGTTACTTTCACACCAAATCTCGGCCATTGTTTGGCCGCATAAAGCTGACGCCGTGATTTAAATCGCGGAAACTTAGACATCGGGTTGGCCACTTCAATTTCTGTTGGCCACGCCTTGCGATATCCTTTCGTTTTGGGCGCAAGTGCTATTGAAGATGCCTGTGTCGTACCCGATCCAGACGAAACACGTGTCGCACCAGGACGTTCGATGCTCACCACCTCAACAGATTTGATTTTCATAGGTCTTCCCATGAGTAAAGAATATAGATTTGATCTTCTACTGTCCCTAAGGCTCTGCAATGACATGTCACAAATGAACAGTAATGAAAGGATAGACTTTGATCTTTAGTCCGTAGGACTTTGTAATCGTAGCGATGGAATTTATTCCTTCGCGGTGTTGAAACGATTACCAAATAATTTTTCAATCACCATCATTCAGGCCCCACATCCGACTCTACCAAAGGTCCACCATCTTCTATCCCAGAGGGAAATTCGACACAGCCAATGGTTTTCTTTGAACCACGCGAATGCCCCAAAACATCGTTCGTAATGTCAGGATACTTTCCCTTAGCCTTTCCAATAAGGCCACTTGACGTTGTTGGCGTAACAACACCATTTTTCAAAAGATCCAGATTCAATTCCCCAATCTGTATGCCATCACGAGCAGACATCCCCAAATCGCCGTCTGTAATATTCCCCTCCCAAGTCCAATTGACCGGTTCGTCATCCTGCACAAGTTTAACAGTTTTTAAAACATCACCTGGTACATCAGATGCACGCAACATAAATGCATTGTTTGCAATCACACAATCTTGGGGCGCTGTACCATTGGGATGTTTGGAGTGGTTCTGTCCCACAACCAATGCGGGACTGCATCCAGCAAAAGTATTAAAAGCGATAAGCGCCCGTTCTGTTCGAATGTAAAGATCATCAGGTGTGCCATCCATCATCGCAACACCATAAGCACTGAGAGACCGAAATGTATTGTTCACAACAACTTGGTCTTCACCCTGCAAACGCACACCACCAGCACGAGGCTCCTTGTCGCCCAAAAAGAAACTTTCAGACACCGTATTGCCATCACCGTGGCGAAGCACCAAGCCCCCACGGCAATCGCGAAACGTATTTCTGCGAAGCAGGTTATTGTTCGATTTTACAGAGATAACTTCCGCTTCTCCGTTACACCGTTCAAAAAGATTGTATTCAATGACACTACCACAGGCACCCGGTTCAGGGTCAAAAGGATTGCCTTCTGTTATCAATTGAATTGTTTCATAACCGTTATTCGTCTTGCCGTCAGGAATATCAACAAAGTGGTTGTGATGAATGTGGTGTTTCTCACCCTGATTGCGAACCTGAATTTGCATCAATTGGCAACCACGTGGTTCAACCAAATTGTTGGTCTTGTTTTGGAATCGACAACGGTCAATTTCAATCTGCTGACTGCCAGGAAAAACCCGTATCCACTTGCCCGCCTGAACGTCATTCATCACACAGCGGCTCACACGGCACCCTGTTCCACGAATCTCTATGTTGCCTTTGTCTGCTAAGTGGAATCCCACAAGGTGTATATGGCTTCCTTCTACCGAAAGAGGTCCCCGAATCACTGCTTTTCCCAAATTTTTTGCACGAATAACAATGGGTTTCTCAGCTGTCCCATTTGCAGAGAGATGACATTTTTCACCATCAAATATGCCCTCAGACAATACAATCACGTCACCAGGGCGGGCTTGTGCAACACGGCTCGACAGATCAGATAAAGATGATATCATAATAATTCCTATACCTCAGGTTGATGTCATAGATATGTACTTAAAAGAGGCAGTTTGTTCTTCACCTGTAATATAATTCAAAGATGATAAAAAAGGATGACATCTCCAGTGGTTTTAAATGGCACAATTGACAATTCAGGCATGCCCATTTCTCTCCATTAGCAAACGGAGCGGTTTGAATCGCGTTCCCTTGTCCAAGGTTTCAGTAACAACCGCGTTGCCCTTTCGATACACTTTATACCCACTCGCCGTGACGTTCTCACTCAAAATCCGAAACGTACCATCCACAATTTCGAGCGCAGCAAAATTATCCAAACCAATCCCCATATCGTCATGTCGAGCAATCATCTCGCAAAAGCTTGTCCCTCGATTTTCGCCATCTAAATGTGGGCACAACAACAATGGAAAGAGTCCCAGTGCTTTTACCCGAACGTAATCCCATTTTTCAGAATTGTAAAAGCTCATAGAATCACTGTGTCCAAATGCCGCCCAACATATCGCACCAGCACTGGCCCCACACAACACTTTTTGTTCTTGATACGCTTTTTCTAAAACCCGGTCGACACCTAACCTTCGCCATCGCCGCATCATCTTCAAGGAATTCCCCCCACTCACATAGATGATATCAGATGTCAAAATTTTCTCACGAATCACCCGCAAAGACGGAGGATTTTTTAGCAAATACAGCACATCCGCCGAACAGCCATAACCCGCCCCAAATCGTTCCTGAAATGCATCATATACGTCTGGTCGATCATAAGTCGCCGTTGGAATCAATAGCGCCCGAGGCCGTTTCTTTTTCGCCAGTCGAATAATCTCTCTATCAATACGAGGCAAATTGCTCCCACCACCAATCGCCACAATTTTTCCCATAACACAGTCCTTCTCTTTCAATTCAAAACCAAATTGATCGCACCATCTCTATGTCAGCTCTCTAAGCTTTGCAACAAGGTCATCACTCAAAATCTCCGAACCTGCCGAAGCGTTCATCGCAGCCTGCTCTGCCGACTTTGCACCCGGAATCACCACCGAAACAGCAGGATGAGAAATCACATATCGCAGTGCCATTTGCACCATCTCCTCACCCGGTGAAGCAAATGCCTTCAACTTCTCTACCCGATCAATATCCGCTTCATATTTCGCCTGTGCTTTATCATCTGCATGCCAAGTCGCACGAATGCTATCTGTAAACTTTGTCGCCTTATCGTATCGACCAGACAACAATCCCTTGGCCAATGGCCCACGTATCATCACCCCAATATTGTTCTCTTGGCAATAAGGCAAAAAATCCGCTTCTGCATTCCGATTCATCAACGAATAATCAACCTGCACCACACTACACGTGCCCATTTCATTGAACCGTTTCAGCACGTCCAAGTTATTGGTCGAAATACCATACGAACGAATACGCCCCTCTTTCTGCAAAATCTCAAACCCCTCAATATAAACAGAAGGATCTTCGATCTCTCCCTCATGGCACAGCATCACATCAATCCAATCGGTTCTCAACCGATGAAGTGATGCATGCACACACACCCGAATTGTATCGGGAAATTCACGTGGAATCACCCGTCCAATACGACGCCCCCAATTGCCCGTCTTGCTCACCACCGTTACCTGATGTCGGATGCCCGATAATGCAATACCCAACCGTTCCTCCGACGTCCCACCCGGAATCCCATAGTTTTCTGCCGTATCAAAAAGCGTGACCCCACTGTCAAACGCACTTCTTATCGTACCAAATGAAGTCGCATCATCAATATCCCCCCACTGGTTCCCAATGTTCCAAGTACCCAATCCCACGGCCGTAATATCAAGATTCGTTTTCCCAAATGTCCGATGAAGCATGCATAACCTCCCAAATGGATTGTGCTCTCTTTAAAATCAAATTACTGCCCGCCCTGAACCGCAGCGTTCCCTGCCTCCTGCAACTTCTGCGACATCTCTGACATCGCCTTCAATTTCGGTTTCTGTTTTAACAGTGCACCTTCAAATTCCAAGTTGGTTTTCTCTGCATCCTCATTC
>JABIFK010000601.1 GCA_018650745.1 Candidatus Latescibacterota bacterium
CAAGCCGAGGATTTATGTTTGGCGTTTCTGCACGAGAAGACAATGTTGTGCGGGTGTGTGACGCGGTTTCTGAGGATACCATCGAAAGCTGTCTGGATCCAGATGTACAACCGGAGGTTGGACACTGGTCAAATTATCCGGAGACAGTTTTTCGGCGTGTTGCCCGAAATTTTGTAGGCGATTTAAGAGGTGCTGATATTGTTTTTGCCAGTGACTTACCGCCTGCGGCAGGGATGAGCAGTTCGAGTGCGTTGATGGTGGGCTTTTTCTTGGTCATAGATGCTATAAACGGTCTGCAAGATCGTGTGGAATATCAGCAGAATATTCTTACGGACGAAGATTTAGCAGGATATTTGGGTACGCTTGAAAATGGACAGACATTTGGATCGTTGGTAGGGGATAAGGGTGTTGGTACTTTTGGTGGCAGTGAAGATCACACTGCCATTATGAATTGTAAAGCGAATAACCTGAGCCAGTATGCATACTGTCCGGTCAACTTTGAGCGTATCATGCCCGTTCCAGATTCACATACATTGGTTATTGGCGTGAGTGGGATTATTGCCGAAAAGACGGGGGATGCGATGGCCAAGTACAACCGAGCTTCGGGGTTGGCTTTTGCTGCACTTCATGTTTGGAACCAAACATCCAAGCGAGGAGACCCGCATTTGGCAGCTGCCGTTCGGTCTGCTGGGGCAGAGGAAATTAGGAATGTATTGAGCATATCACAAAGCACTGATTTTTCTGCGGAAGATCTGACGCGCAGATTTGATCATTTTGCACTGGAAAATGAAGAGATCTTACCACAAGCTGGTGATGCGTTATCTGCTGGTGATGTTGTAGGGTTTGGACGGTGGGCAAATGAATCGCAATTGCGAGGCGTTGAATTGTTACAAAATCAAATCCCGGAACCCGAGGCACTTGCAAAATTAGCCGTCTCCTTGGGAGCCGCTGGTGCATCGGCCTTTGGTGCTGGTTTTGGGGGCAGTGTGTGGGCGTTGGTCGCGCGCGATTCTGTGGATGCATTTTTGGGTGAATGGAAACGCGGGTATTTGGAAAACTTCCCTCAGCATCAACGTTTGAGCCAGTTTTTTAGCACCGAGGCATCGGTTGGTGCATTTGAGGTTGTGGCTTAGAAATATAATGATCTTCTGCAATAATAGAGTCTGTATCCGTGTTTTCGTAGGATATCAAAATCAAACGCCCTCAACATCATTGTTGAGGGCGTTTTTTAGTTTTTCATTGATTTCTATTTTAAGCGACGTACTGAGGAGACAAGTGATTCCTCGTAGAGTTTGTCAAAAGTTTTTGTGCCATCATCTTCAATAATATCGAGTGATGACCCTGGCTCCGAAATAGGTTGTACGTCACGCGGATAAACGTGGTGAAGGTCTTGTTTCGAACAGGCGTAAAAAGTGCATTCGCCACTCTTTCTGGTGTAGCGGTATAGGTGACGGGGGGGATCGACCCAGGTGTAATCTACGGCGTATTTGGCCAATGCTTTGGGATCAATTTCAACGCCAAGACCGGGTGTTTCGGTTACCCGATAAAATCCGCCACGAATGTCTCGTTTGGGTTTGATCAATTGATCTTTCCAGATGTTCATACAGGTAATAGCTGGCCACTTGGCTTGAGGAAGTACGGCGCCCAAATGAGCGGCCCAAGCTGTTGTGATGCCCGAACCGACCAATTGAAGCCAGAAAGGCTTGTTCCATTGTTCGCAGACTGCGGCTTGTTTGAGGATACGTGATGCGCCTGCACAGACAACAAAACCATCGGCAACATCTTCTCGTAGGGTTGTTTCAATGGGTGGGTTGTTGTAGTGCATCGCCAGCGGTCTTGCTATAAGATTCCGAATTTGTTTGTTGCCTGCCACATCACTTTGTGGAATGGGTGTTTCTATCATTGCCACTTCGGGGTAGGCTTCCAATTCGCGCAAGTGGGGAATTGCGTTGGCTGAGTTGGCCAATGTACTGTTGTAATCCAAGTCTATATGGAATCCTGGCGGCACAACTTTTTTGACGGCTTGAATCGCTGCGTGCAAATCGTACCACGGACGGGCTTTGAGTTTGGCACTTGTGTAACCCGCTTTGACTGCTTGGCGGCATTCTTCTGCCCAATCTTTGGGAGGCATGTCCATATTCCACCAGCTGATGGGACACCAGTCACGGATTTTTGTGCCCAACAGACTGTAGATTGGAACGCCTTGGGCTTTGGATACGGCGTCGAAGAGTGCCATTTGTACTCCTGCGCCGAGGGTATCTTCCCACATTAATTCAGCTGCAGGTTTGCCAACTACACGACTCTTGATCTTGTCTGGTACTTTTGCCCACGTGTAATTGGGCATTGTTTCACCCCAGCCTTCAATGCCATTATCGAGGGTAATGTGGCAGATTTCATGGATGCGCCAATGCGGCAGCCAGTACCCCAAATGCTTCTGGCTATGCGGTGTAAATGGGACATCGAGGTGAATCAATTCGAGCTTTTTGACTTTCATAGAATGCCTCCCATATGAAATTGAATTAGAGTTTGCACAATAGTGCGTAAGGTGTTCAGTGTCAAGTGAAACAGCGTTTGACCCCACGTGTTGATGGGTGCATATTGGAAGCGGAACTGTTTGTCGTTCTTAAAAAAAGCAGAAGACAGATAGGACCGAATCGTTCAATTCTTTAGCCCCACATACTCAAGGAGGGTCGTATGGCTGTTCGGTGTATTCATATTGGCGTTGGTGGGCGTGGTAAATGGCCTGTGCGTTTGTTTACGGAACGGGATGACGTGGACAGTGTTGCGTATGTGGATATTAATGAAGAAAACATGAGTGCGGCGATGGATGTTTCTGGCATGCCTGAATCGAAATGTTTTCGCACGTTGGAGCAAGCGCTCAACAATGTGGAATGTGATGTGGTGGTGGTGATAACACCGCCGGATGACCACGCAGACATGATTTTGGAAGCGATTCGGGCAGGCAAGGATGTGTTGGTGGAGAAGCCTTTTACTAAGACTTTGGCTTCGGCTAAGCATATTGTTGAAGAAGCCGGGCGAATGGGTGTGAAAGTGGGCGTAAGTCAGAACGCAAAGTACAATGCTGCTACAGTAACATTGTCGCGGCACTTACGTGAAGAAACCTATGGCAAAGCCAACTTCGGTTTGTATACTAAGATTGGTTGGCGCAGCAAGGGTGTGCACCACTCTGGTGAGGACGATCACTCGTATTTGTGGGAACGTGGCATACACGATTTAGATACCATGCGGTTTATTATGGGCAAAGATCCCTTACGCATGTGGGCACACAGTTTTAATCCGCCATGGAGCCCTTATAAAGGTGGGGCGGGTGTTTCGGGTTGGGTAGAGTTTGATGGGGGCGCAACGTGCACATATTTTGCAACATTTGAACCCCACAAGTCGGGCGGAGAGACGCGTATTGATGTTGAAGAGGGCACGTTGTCACTTGAGGGTGGTAAGTTGATTTTGACACGCCGCAAAGCGGACCCAGAAGAATTATCGTTGGATGCGGTACCTGATTCTACAACGGCAGTCACCGATCAATTTGTTGCTTGGGTCAATGGTGGAGAAGAACCTGAGTTTGCCGCACGACATAATTTGAAAACAATGGCGATGGTGGAAGGCATGGGCATTTCATCTGAAACGGGTCGGATCGTTGCTTTGAAGGAGTTTATCAATGTCTGAACCCAGTGTGATTGGGGCATATGGTTCGTGGGCAGATGCGCTTGTTGGTGATG
>JABIFK010000265.1 GCA_018650745.1 Candidatus Latescibacterota bacterium
AGAGGAGGTTGTTGTGGGCAAGAAGATGGTGTTTCGACCTGCGTTGTCAGAAGATGTCATGGCTCAGATTGAAGGTTTGGATTTGGAAGCTGTTGTGGTTGATTCAGAAGAAGAGGCTATTGCGGCGATTTCAGATGCCGATGCTTTTTATGGCCGACTCACACCTGGTATTTTGGCTGCAAGCACGCAATTAAAGTGGGTGCAGGCCACCAGTGCGGGGTTGGATGGTTATTTTTTCCCAGAGCTGCGTGAAAGTGATGTGACGCTAACAAATCTACGTGGGATTTATAGTGATGTGATTGCAGACCATGTTTTTGCGTTTATTTTGACGCTTGCACGTGGCATGCACGTTTACAATTTGCAACAGGCTGAAGGGCGTTGGGAAAAGGGCGCAGATGTGATCCATTTGGGAGGAAAGGTTCTGGGGATTATTGGATTGGGAGGCATCGGTTTGGAGGTGGCCAAACGTGGCCATGCTTTTGGCATGACGGTTATGGCAGTGGATCCTGCACCCAAAGATCGGCCAGATTATGTGACTGAGGTGTTTGATCCTAAAGAACTGAATACGATGCTAAATCAGGCTGACTTTGTGGTGATCTGTGTACCCCACACTGGGGAGACAGAATATATGATGGGTCGAGATGGACTTGGGCAAATGAAATCAACGGCAGTGTTGGTCAATATTGGGCGGGGTAAGGTGGTGGATTTGAGTGCCTTGACTGAAGCTATTGAACAAGGCCGGTTGGGCGGGGCTGGATTGGATGTTTTTGAGACAGAACCCTTACCTGAAGGGCATCCATTATGGGCGATGGATCGCGTGGTCATTACGCCCCACGTTGCAGGTATTTCATCTGAAGTACCTGAACGACGCAAACGGGTAATTGTAGAGAATGTTCGGCGCTTTGTAGAGGGTGAGCGTTTGTTGAATATTGTGGACAAGCAGCGTGGGTATGTTGTGGAGGGGAATGCGGGGGGGCAGCTTCAAGGCGTCAATTAGCTTTCTGCCTCTTTATCCTGTTTGGGCATCGAGTCGGTGATTTTGGTGTGCAACTCTGAAATATCTTGTTCGTATTTAAGAGATTCTTCTTCGAGTTTTGCTGAGCGATTTTCTGCTTCTGTACGCGCCTTTTCCGATTCGGAGAATTGATGTTCAAGCCGGTTTATATCTATTTCGGTTTGCTCTATCTTATTACGACGTTGTTTGTGATCTTCCAAGAATCCGAGTATGATCATCGTCAAATAAATGATCGCACCAATTGATATCGCAAGAAATAACCAGTACACGCTCGTCCTCTCTGTTGAGACGACAATGGGGTGCCATTTTATATATGGCACCCCATTGCTCTTATTTCTTTTCGTGCTTCCGACGCATTTCAAGAATTGTTGCAAATGTATCGGATAGGCTCGAACCCTTGCGGGAATATTGCAGCATCGCGTCTCGCGACATAACCATCATGGTTTCTTCTTCTGGGTCTATGTAGCGACAGTAACTGTGTTTGACAACTTCTCCAGTAATGCAGCACTTCGATTCGAGAGGAAATTCGCGCTCTGTATCCGTCAGTGTTTCTGCTGGTGTCAGGTCTTCGTTGCCTTCTTGGTAATCAGAAAAGAATTCAACGGTTGCTTTAGGCATAATTCAGGCTCCTATATGGTTGAGAGAGAGGTGGTTCAATAGGTGAAAAATATACCGAAATTGGGCTTTCTGTAAAGAAAAAATATGTTTTGTATGCCCCTTGTACCTCTATATGTCTCAGTTATTGCTCGGGGTCGGCGGGAGCATTTCTCCGAATTTCTAAGAGTCGAACGTATCGGTTGTGTACAAAAACCATAAATCCACCCATCAAAAGATAAGCCAAACAGACTTGCGAAATCGAGAAAAGGGCATCCACCCCGCGTGCATTTTTAAGCACAAGTGCTTCCAAGCCTTGAATGGCACTGATAAGATAGATGACCCACACCGCGCGTTTGTTACCCAGCCCCAAGTCAGATAGACGGTGGTGAAAATGATCTCTGCCGGTAAAATGTAGCCATTGTCCAAAGTTGTGCACTTGGCCTGTAGCGATGCGTACGACTGTTGTTAGGCTTGTATCAAATATTGGAACACCTAAGATCACAATGGGCACCACAAGTCCAACCCAGCCGTCGTTGCCCCATTCTCCTAGAATACCGATTCCTGCAAGTGTAAACCCCAAAAAGTTGCTGCCACTGTCGCCTAAAAAGATACTGGCTGGTTTGTGTCTTCGAAAATTGAAGGGCAAAAAACCCAAGCAGCTACCGGCCAAAGCAATAGCCAAGAGGAGCATTTCGGAGCCATCTGCCCGAAGCGCAACCAAGCTGAAGAATGTGGCATTGATGGCCGTGGTGCCACTTGCAAGTCCGTCCATGCCATCGAGAAAGTTGATGGCATTTGTGATGCCTATTACCCACAAAAAAGTTATGATATATTCACCCAA
>JABIFK010000575.1 GCA_018650745.1 Candidatus Latescibacterota bacterium
AAAACCAAAATTAAAATTTTCATTCCAGACCCTCCAATGGACTTCTCTGTGCATTAATAAACTGGGTGACAAACTCACGCTCGGGGTTTTGCACCAGATCTTTCAAACGCCCGATTTGAACAATCTCACCTTCTTGCATCAACACAATCTGATCGCCCAAAAACCCCGCTTCGCCGATATCGTGTGTCACCATCACGACTGTTTTGCCCAGCGTTTGAAAAATAGAACGCAATTCGGATTGTAAGTCTGCCCGAATCATTGGATCGAGTGCCCCCAAGGGTTCGTCTAATAACAACACAGCAGGATCCAGCATCAACGCGCGCATCAAACCTACGCGTTGTTGCTGCCCACCTGATAATTCACCCGGGAACCGTTCCAAACCATCTGCAGGAAAATGGGTTAGCGTGGCCAACGCTTCAACTCTCTCATCGATCTGATTTTGTGTCCATCCCAAATGCTTTGCCATCAAAGCCACATTTGCCTGCGCTGTCAAATGTGGAAACAATCCCCCATCTTGAATCACATACCCCACCTTTTGTCGCAATGCCAACACATTCTCCGGCATCAGCGCTTGCCCATCAAGCGTCACAGTGCCTGCATCGGGCCACACCAGCCCCACCATCAATCGAATCAGCGTAGATTTGCCACAACCACTGGGTCCAATGAGAACTGTGGTTTGCCCTTCTGGTATAGACAGCTCAATATCTGATAGTGCCTTTAGATCACCAAAGGTTTTTGATAATTTTGCCAACTCAAACATATAAACTCCATTTTATTTATGTGCAGGAATGGCTGAATTTAACGCAAGCTTGTAATATGTGCCAGTGATAAAAAGACAGCGCCCCACAATTTTAATTATGGGGCGCTGTCTTTTTAGAAAGGACGTGTGGCAGGTTCAGAATTCTTACGTGGCCTCACCAGGGAGAATATTGGAGAACTGATAGTCTTCAACGATTTCACCAACCGAAGCTTCGAATCGATCGTCGCTCCACTGTTCAATGCTCAGCGTGCGTTTTTCTGAATCATCCAGATAATCCCACACAATAAACTCATCTCCAGTGCCTTCGCCATTCTGATAATAACGTCCAATCGCCGACGAATCCGCCTCATACACAATACCCTTATATGCAATCTCTTCGGGAGGGTCTTCGTCTTGGTTGATATGGGCCGGAATATCAGCATCAAATTCCGACACCCGAATTTTGCGCGTTAACGTATAGGCCACACCATCGTCTTTTTCACATTCGAGATAAACAACTTCATCGGCACTTGAGAGTTCCCATTCGTCCACACGGTCCCCATCATATTCATAATAGTGATGTGCGCTAACTTGCCAGGTTTTAAGATCATAATCGAGCACATAACCCGGTTTCAAGCTGTCTAGAGTGATATCGAGCGGATCAATTGATTCTGTTTCTTCTTTTTTTCGGAATGGATTCCAATTCATAAGTTCAAGACCAGTAGTTAGGGGTCAAAAATCAAAGGTTAGAGACCATCTGGCTCCAATCCCTAATCCCTGACCCCAGTTATGTAAAAAGTGGTTAGGCGTTCATGCCCATTTTGGCTTTCAAAGCAGCCAAGCGTTCATCCGTTCCAGCAGATGAGCCAGCCAAAGCAGCATTAATCTCGTCATCTACACTTTTAGGTTCCGCAGCAATTTCGCCATACGCTTGTGAAAGAGATTCATCTTCTTCCACACGTTCCTTCATGCGTTCAAGCATAGCAATGGTCCCCGACGAATCAACCTTGGCCAACTGTTTGTTGATCTTTTTGGTCGCTGCGGCTGTTTTGGCACGTGCACGCAACGTAATAAGTTCATTTTCGTGCGTGCCAACCATCGATTTGAGTTTTTCAACCTGTGCTTGAAGCTGACTGGCCATGTTTTCTTGGCTGGTAGCTGCCTCTCCCAATTGGGCCGTGCGACTATCGGATTCTTCTTTACGACTTAACGCTTCCGTGGCCAAGCGGTCTGCATCTGCAGGATCCACATCGCCATTTTGAGCCTTTTGCAACAACAACATAGCCTTGCGTTCATAATCGGCAGATGCTTTTTTATTGTCTTCAACCTGCTTACGCAAACGAATGGCCTGGCCTTTTACCTCAGCCAAACTGGTCATTGCAGCATTGAGATCCTTTTTGAGATCTCTGATGCCTTGTTCCGTCATCCTGATGGGATCTTCAAACTTATCGATTGCAGCATTGACTTCTGATTTGCCCACGCTAAAAAGACGCTGAAAGATGCTCATGTAAAACTCCTTTAAAATCGGTAAAAGGTGAGACATAAAAAGAAAAAATCTGAGATTTTAACATTATTCTTTACGCCTTACCAAGACTTCTTACTTCTTGCTGTATTCCAATAGTTCACTGGCATTTTCGGCCAATGCAAGCTCTAATGCATTGATAGACCCTTCTAATTCACTGCGATCTAAGGTATCTAAACGCAACGTATCGCGAAAAAGAACCGTACCCGTTTCCTCATCAATAGCAAATGCCCCATGGATTAGGGTGCGATTGAGTTCGAGCAAGCGTTTGAACAAATCACCTGGGTTATTAGGCAAAGGCATAATGGCTTGTTCAAGAATAAGAATGGGATCTTCACAATCAATAATAAGACGGTTAATACCTCGGTCTTCATCATTGACCACCACCAGCTCTTCAGAAGGTTCTTCATGTTCAATGGCCAAGTTGAGATCTTGGAGATAAGATTTGACGGTTTGGAAATATTCTGACATGTTAAAACTCCTACAATGAAAGAAAAAAGGAAACAGGGAATAGGAAGAAGAGAACTTCAGTTTTTGCCATCATTCATCTCTCTTTTCTCTTCTTTCCTCCCAGATATGATACAAAAAGTGAAATTTGGTTTCAAAAATCGCACAATTTATTTATCATGTGGCACAAGTAAAGTTAGCTGTCTGCGTGCATAACGTCAAGTGGAGATCGAGTTATGGGAGATTTAAAGGTCGCAGTGGTCGGTTTGGGGTTGGGGCGGCTTCATGTTGAAGCATATGCAGCAACAGAAACTGTTGATCATTTGGTTGTCTGTGATCCAGATGAGAGTAGAATTGCACAATTGCGCCAAGAATTTCCTCAAATAGCCGAAGGATATACCGATTTAGAACGTCTCCTTCAAGCCGAATCGCCAGATGTGGTCAGCATTGTCACACCAGACCATTTGCATCGTGCGCACACAACCCAGTGTTTTGATGCAGGGTGTCATGTGCTTCAAACCAAACCGCTGGCAACCAATTTGGATGATGCAAGAGCCATCATACAAGCCGCTGATGCATCGGGCAAAAAGTTTATGGTCGCACACGAACGGCGGTTTCGCTCACATGTCCGGGCAATTAAAGAGATATTAGAGGGGGGTGATTTGGGCGACGTTGTGCATTTACGCGTCGATGCCATTCAAGACAAACGCGGGCAATTTACCAAATCACCTTGGTATGCATCAGCAGAAGCTGGCCGCACAGCCCTTGTCGGGTCGGGCATTCATGAAGTTGATTTATTGCGCTTTTTAATCGGAAAACCCGTTAAATCTGTTACCGCATTTAGCAACCGATTGGGATCATTGTCGTTTCCCAAAGACAAAACCACCTCAGCACTCTTTCAATTTGAAGGCGATATCATTGGTCAAGTCACTGTAACATATGAAGCACATTGGCCCAAAGGCGTTCGCCCCGATGATCATTTTCGCTTGGTAGGCACGCGGGGTTTGATTGTGGGTGATCAAATTGGAAGAGATGGTTTGGCAGGCTGGGAAATGTTGCCATCTGATGCATCGGGAATTGCAACCGGCAGTCACGGATGCGTTCATGCATTTTTAGATGCCGTTATCAATGGAACCCCAGTGCCTATTGATGGACACGACGCATTTGCGTCTTTGGCTGCGTGTGTCGCGGCAGATGTTTCAGCCCGTGGCAATGGACAGGCTGTCGTACCGGCCAGTTTAGATGGTTAATTTTCATGCAGCCATGGTCTCATTGTTGCATGGTATATATCACATAGGCAAAAGGTTATTTGTATTTGTTTTACATCACGAAGGTCCGTTTTTGCCATAACATACTAATTTTAATACACTTTTTAAATTTTCAGATCGTTTATAGATTTCGTTTTCTATTTTAAACGGTTGGAATAAGACACTTTTTCGGCATTTTTCAGCCATCTCTTGTGTGCGCCCAGTTTGAATGGGCAACTTCTACCATTAGCAAAGAGGCATTTTGTGGCTCGGATTCTTGTTGTAGATGACGATGGTGCTATTCGCGGAGCCATTCGACGGTTGTTGATCCTCGAAGGTTATGAAGTCATTGAGGCCATCAATGGGCGAGAAGCCATTGAAATTTATCGCGAACAACCCACAGACCTGGTCATCACAGATATTTGGATGCCTGACAAAGATGGATTGGAAGTCATACGTGAACTGCGTCAAATTAGCCCAGGGCTTCCCATGATTGCCATGTCGGGTGGCAGCCGCCGCGGGCAATTGGATTTTTTACATCATGCAGAAGCTTTTGGTGCCTGCCAAGTTTTGCAAAAACCTTTCAAAATTGAAGAATTGGTCCAATCTGTACGAAAGTTTATAAATGAAAATGCCTAAATAACGATCGACCAACTTTCAACTCAGTCGAATACCTGTTTTTAATAAAAACAAAACGGGCGGTGTGTATACACCGCCCGTTTTGTTTTACCAATTTTAAAAGGAATCATCAAAGCATATCATTCGAATCTGCACGCACAATGCGCAATTGACCACTTTCTTGATATTCCCTTACCATTTGAGCTACTCTCTGCTGTGCTTCTTGCACTTCGCTGAGTCTGACTTTGCCCAAAAATTCAATTTCTTCCTTTAAGCGATTGACCCGATTTTGGGAGAGGTTGGCAAAAAATCGATTCTTGATGGTTTCATTGGCATTTTTAAGTGCCAGGGCCAAGTCATTGGCATCAATCTCTTTCAGCAAAATCTGCATATCTTGATCTGAAAGGTGCCGAAGGTCGTCAAAGACGAACATTTCTTCCCGAATGCTTTCTGCCAATTCAGGATCGTGTTGGGCAATGTGATCAAGCACCTGAAATTCGGTATCTTGCTGAGCACGGTTTAAAATGTCGGCAACAACCTTAGGCCCATCAAAATCTGTCACATGCCCAGAAAGCACATCTTGTAATTCTAAGGCCAAGTTTTCTTCCAGTTCTCGCAGCGCCTCCGGTTCAATGCTACTGATCGTCGCCATGCGGTACGAGACTTCGGCCTGTTGCTCTTCAGAAAGACCAACGAGAATGTCAGCAGCCAATGATGGTGGAATTTGTGTGAGAATAAGGGCAATCGTTTGGGCCTGCTCTTTACGAATAATGGGCAAAATTTGGTTGGCGTCGGCATTTTTTAGCAACGTAAGCCCCGAGACCGTTTGACCGATACGTGCCATGACCTGCTCAGCACGTTCAGAACCCATTGCCAATTCAAGCGCTGCATGAGCAAACTCACGCCCACCTTGCGAAACAAATTGACCTTGGCGCAGCAGAGATTCAAAGTCTTCAAGAACCTGATCCATCGTGTGTGTATCAACATGTTGCACGGTGGCAATTGTAGCAGCAATTTTCTCAGTTTCTGAATCATGCATATGCTTAAGGATTTCGACGGTGGTGTCTTCGCCCAAAGCAATGAGAAGAATTGCAACTTTTTCAAGTGCGGTGAGTTGTTCAATGGGTTTGTTCAAACCATATCTCCATTACCGCTTATTGGCTGTAATACCGGGCCACGTGTCCGTTCGAAAGGGTGATGCTGGCAAATTGGCACCATTGTAGAGATTGCAAATGGGATTATTCGCCCAAGCATATCGCACAGCAACAGGGTTGATAATCTCACGACTTGAAACGATCACGCTGTTGCCTTCAATTGTTGCATCTGCCCAAACAAATTTTTTATCGACCCCAGCTATAGCAAATCCAGTGAGCGCTTTTCCTTTTTTCTTCAGACCACCATTAGAATGGTCAAATGTGATACGAATTTTATCGTTCTCAATTTGCATCGATTTATAAATGGGGCCTGAAAAAGGGTTGTTTTTACCATAGACTTGGGCTTCTGCTGCCAATGCCAATCTGAGACCTACGTCTTGTTTGTTTTTAGGGTGAATATTGTCAGTCTCACCAATATCAATAATAACAGCTTGCCCCGTATTGGGCAATGAAAGAGCCATTTGTTGAGCTTCGCGCAATTCAGCCCAGTTACTTTCAACAGGGTTCTCTTCTATTTTACGATAATTGGCCAATTGTACAAACAAGAACGGGAATGCACCCTGCCCCCAATCAGCACGCCAGTTGTGAATCATCGTGGGAAATAGAGTCCGATATTGATATGCACGCCCTGCATTGGATTCACCCTGATACCAAATGGCCCCTTGAATGGCATAGGGTATGAGAGGAGCAATCATGCCATTGTATAAAACCGATGGGCGATGTGGATGGTTGGGAGCTTGAGGAGTACGCGGACGTCGAGGTACTTTTTGACCCAAAGCTTTAAGGCTGTCAGATGCGATTTTCCACTTTTCCAAATCCACTTTAAACTTCGCTTTGGCTTTGGGATGGTTGGCAATGCGTTTTGTCCAACGCTGGTGTAAGGGGGCATAATCGGATGTGGCTTGTAAAGCAGGCAATGACGTCCAAGCTTCAACAGGTGTACCGCCCCAAGAAGTATTAATAAGACCAATAGGCACGTTGAGTGTTTTGTGAAGCCGACGACCAAAAAAGTATCCGACTGCTGAAAAATTTGCAACGCTTTGTGAGTCGCAAACCGCCCAAGCACCCTTTACATCTTGTTGAGGCATTTGAGCCGCAGTCCGTTTAACGCCAAAAAAACGAATTTTAGGATGTTGGGCCGATGCAATTTCTTCTGCTGCATTGTTTGAACGTTTTACAGACCAAGCCATATTGGATTGCCCCGAGCAGACCCAGACATCGCCAACAAGCACATCTTTGAAAGTAATGGTATTATTGCCCTGAACAGTGAGTATATAGGGGCCACCTGCTTCAATGGGACCAAGGTGAAGAAGCCAAGAACCTGTTGCATCTGCTGTGGTAACAACCTTTTGAGTGCCTATTGTAACTGTAATCATTTCACGGGCATCTGAATGCCCCCAAACGGGAATGTCTTTGTTGCGTTGAAGCACCATATGGTCAGAGAACAAAGCCGGTAGAGAAACGACAGCATGTGCTTGGGCAGCAAAAAAAACAGATATAATAACCAGAAAAATACGCGTGGTGTATTTCATTTTTCATCTCCGATTGTGAATATTTCTAATATCTGCGTTAGAACTGTACTCCAGGCGTGTTTTTTCTTTGCTCAAAATACAGTGCTCTTTTTCGAAACACAAGCACGAAGAGGTCGGTTGACTTTCCCTGGGAGGTCGTTTAATTTATACACTCCCTCTCCACACTCTTTCCCCGTCTCAATCAATCGTTCTATAGGTTCCTCATGCCACTTCTTGTAACAGGCTCGGCTGGTTTTATTGGTTATCATACATGTGTACGTTTGCTTAATATGGGCCATACCGTAGTAGGGATTGACCATCTCAACGCTTATTATGATGTTAATCTTAAACGCGATCGACTCAAACAGCTCGATGGACGCGATGGTTTTACGTTTATCGAAATGGACTTGAATCAGATCGATGAGTTAAGTGCGTTGTTTCAAGCACAGGGCTTTGAGCAAGTCATTAACTTGGCAGCACAAGCCGGAGTGCCTTACAGTCTCGAAAACCCCAAAGTATATGTCGACAGCAATGTATCAGGATTCTTAAATGTTTTAGAATGCTGCCGTCATCACAATGTAAAACATTTGATTTATGCATCGTCGAGTTCCGTTTATGGGCAAAATACAGAAATGCCATTCAGCACAAAACACCCAGTAGACCATCCCATGAGTTTGTATGCTGCCACCAAACGAGCCAATGAATTGATGGCACATGCTTATAGTAGCGCTTTTACTTTGCCCACAACCGGGTTACGTTTTTTTACTGTATATGGCCCATGGGGGCGCCCCGATATGGCATTGTTTTTATTTGTCGATGCCATCTTAAACAATCGCCCCATCGATGTTTATAACGAAGGCAAGTCACAACGCTCATTTACCTATGTCGATGATATTGTAGAAGGTATTGTGCGCTTGCTCAAACACATTCCACAAACAGATGAAACCATACAACCAGATCGCCCAGACCACAGCAGCGCACCCTTTCACCTTTATAATATCGGCAGCGATCAAACAGTTGCGCTCGAATATTTTATTACGGTCATTGAAGGTCTTTTGGATAAAAAGGCACAAAAAAATTATTTGCCATTAAGAACGGGTGATGTGCCAAGAACCTATGCAGATATTGATAGTTTGGAAGATGCGGTGGGCTATCGGCCAACAACGTCGATAGAGGTGGGCATCGAGAAATTTGTTGCGTGGTATCGCGAATATTATGGGGTTTAAATCGGTCACAGGTCTCAGGTCACAATTGAAACCGGAACAGTTTGCACGGCGCTCTAAATTTGTGACCTATGGACGTTCTGGGGCTTCTGCGAGAGCTTGTTTGACCCATAGTGCAAAGGTTTCTGGATCCGTGGGTTTTTCAAGAAGATGTTTGGGACGTAAACCTACTTTGCCAAATTGCAACCGTCGATCGTCAGTTAGCGTATCTACAAGCATTAAGATGGGTAAACGACGATACATTTTGCGTAAAAACGCCACACACTCCATTCCCGAAACATCAGGAAGCGTTTCACCGAGAACAATGAGTTGATAAGCAGAAGACTCAGCATTGATCAAATCGAGGGTTTGCCGACCATTGGTGGCCACATCAATGATTAAGTTGTCATCATCGAGCAAGCCACCAGACAGTTGCATCACAGTGGGACCATCTTCGGCAAAAAGTATGCGAGGCATTGAGATCGTGTCCTGAAAAAATAAAGGGTTAAGCGTAGATATTTGCGCTTGAAATTGATCACAAACAATTGAAATATATGATCAAAAGCCTGGAAGTCAATTTGAATCGTTGGTAAAGTTTGAAGGAAGTACTGCCGATAAGCTAATATGTCCTACCAGATGCCGACTTCTCATTCCCAACGAAATAAAATACCCCTTTTCCGCTGTAACGAAAAAGGGGCTGACCAAGCGTACTCACAACTACGTGGGCACTTTCAACAATCCGCTTGAAGCCTGTTGGGAATGAGGTCGGCTTCTTTACCTCTGTTATTTTCCGTTCTATCAAAGTTTATTTCGTATTTCAAACCAATCAGACATATGTTGGTATTTTGCTCTCCCGGAGACGTCAGGATAATTTTGAAGGTTTCCCTCCTGTCATCATTATCGGCATTTACTTGAGGTCTCTTTAGCTATTTTCTTAATTTTTTTCTAAAAATATGCTTTTTTTTGATCATGATCTATAAATTGTGCTGATCTTGGAGTTTTTATGCAACGATATCCTATTTGGCATGTGCGCCATACAACACCCTATAATTCTTTGGTCGATGTGATATTGGCCAATCGGTCTTTGACACTACAAAACTTGTCTGACACACCCGATGCGCTCAATGATCCCTACCTAATGAAAGATATGGATCGCATGGTTGCCCGTATTTTGCAGGCCATCAGAGAAGGGGAACGCATTGTTGTATTTGGTGATTATGACGTAGACGGTGTCACCAGCACATCGGTTTTACTCGACTTTTTTGATCACGTAGGTGCCGATTCCACATTCTTATTACCCGATCGCTTTCGTGATGGTTATGGCATGAAACCACCAGGTGTAGAGCGTGCAATTAAAAAAGGTGCCAGATTGATCGTGACATCTGACAATGGTGTCTCATCTTTTGAAGCCATTGATGCAGCCAACCAAGCAGGTGTTGATGTGGTGGTCATAGATCACCACCACCCACAAGACCGGTTGCCCGATGCGTTGGCCCTTGTAAACCCAAACCGGGCAGACTGTGAATACCCATTTAAAGGCTTGGCTGCTGTTGGCGTAGCATTTAAAGTGGTACAAGCATTATCTCAAGACCTAATTTCTGATGCGGGTGAACGACGGCGGTATTTGAATTCACTGCTCGATTTGGTGGCATTAGGCACCGTAGCTGATGTGGCCCCAATGATTGAAGAAAATCGTCTTTTGACACGTCGTGGCATGCAAGTTTTGGAACAAACCGAACGAACAGGCTTAAAGGCCTTAAAAGCAATTGCAGGTGCAGCCAATCGGCCCGTTGACACAACCGCCATCGGGTTCTTTTTGGGGCCACGCATTAACAGCGCGGGGCGATTGGCATCGGCAGAACTGGCCCTAAATTTATTGCGCAGCAAAGACTTTGGTGAAGCCTCACGTTTGGCCGAAGAATTAGACGGCCTCAATAGCGAGCGAAAAACACTACAAAGCAACGGTGTAAATGAAGCCGAACGCCAAGTTGAAAATGAGGGATTAGATCAAAATAAGATATTGGTTTTACAAGGAGCCGATTGGCATCTGGGTGTGGTAGGCCTTATTGCCGGACGATTGGTTGATCAATTTTGGCGCCCAGCCTTGGTATGCACAGATTATCGCAAAAATGGCATCTATACAGGTTCTGCACGTACGACCGGTGGGTATAATATTGTAGAAGCTATTTTTCGTGTGGCCGACTTATTAACCGAATATGGTGGCCATGCCGAAGCCGCCGGATTTTCTGTTCCCGCAGAAAACTTCCCAGCCTTTCGCGACCGCCTAATCGAAGACGCTGAAGCCCATTTGTCTGATGAAGACTTATTGCCTCAATTAGAAATGGATGTGGCACTGGAACCTTCTGCGATTTCATTGCCCACCGTTGAAGCAATTTCCAAACTCTCGCCTTTTGGTGCAGGCAATGAAACACCTCGGTTTATGGCAAAAAACTGTCGCATCGCCGATGCACGTGCAGTAGGCCATGGGGCGCACCTAAAATTAACATTGGACACGGGTTTAGATGCATGTGATGGCATCTGGTTTCGCCAAGGCGAATTGGTGTATGAATTATCAGTAGGCGATGAGGTAGATGTGGCGTTTGGGCTAGAGGCCAATACCTGGCAAGGACGTACAAAGGTGCAAATGATGGTGGAGGATATGCGTCCGGCAGAGCGTTTAAAATAAATGCCCGAAATGACGAATCGATGTGTGAGATAGCGATCCAAATATTCATTGAGAGAAATGACGGATATCAAAAAAGCCTCAGCAAATGCTGAGGCTTTTTTTGTTTTTTCCAGAAACAGGCGTGTTGGAGAAGATTACTCTTCCGCTTGAAGCGTGCCGTTATTGATCACAGGACCAAAAAAGAGTGCATTGGCCAAAAGTTTTTGCGTGCCATACCAATACGCCCGAAAAGTGGGGTTGTCAGTCATTAGAATAACACGACCTTGGCCTTGCTTACCAGCAATGACAGCAGCTGAATTCTGAAGTTGTACAAGATTTTGATTTGAAATGTACCCTGATAAAAGAGGTCGCCCAGTATAACGAAAGGGGGTGGCATACGGGTTCTTTGTCAGTTCTAACAAAGCCGTACCACGCCTAAAGACGGGAAGCGTGTCACTTGTATACCCATAAGACAGCGGGTGTGTACGATCTATCTTAACTTGAAATATCGCGCCACCAATAACCTGTGCGCCACGATCGCTTGACGCATTGATATAGGTTCTTGAATCAGATGTCTTTTTGATGTCTTTTTGTACGAAGGTGGTATTCACAAATTTATTCTGAACAGCCCACCGCGCCGCACTGTCATACGCGACAACCGTATTGCCCATTCTTGCCCATTCCTTAAGCGTGCTGCGTTTGGTCGAGTCAAGTGTACTGTATGAACCCCCTGCCATGATCACCGTATTATAACGCGTCAACATAGTGCTATTCAAATGTCTGGTCTCTATAAGACTCACATCCATGTCATAGCGTTGATCAAGCAAATGCCAAGCTTCTCCGGCATTGTATGATGTTGTGCCATCACCAACAAGAATGGCGATTTCAGGCTTTTGCAGGGCCGCAAAATTAGGGCTGCCCAATGAAATGCCACTTGTAGCCAAACCCGTTTCAAAAGCATAAACTTCAATAGCATCCTCTTGTATGGCAAGATCCAATAAGCGCGCTATATTTTGAGGGGCAATCTGTTGTATGCCCATTGGAATAAGGATGGTGCCATAGTCAAAAATGCGGGTACCTTCAGCAGTTTGGATGCGGAAAGGTTGCGTAGCAACTTTGGTCATCACACCGGCCTCTTGCAAACGATAAAGTGCCCGAGGCGCGTAATATCCTTTCCACTCAAAAGCGTAGGCATAAGCATTGGCATCACCTATCAGCCGTCCTTGAGGCATCACAGAAGGTGAGATGCGATCACCGATCACTTCTTGTGAAGAAGACGTCAACTCGGCAAACGGCATGTTAAATGCCAAAGGCAGTGTCCAGGCCGAAACATCATAAAAAAGGCTATCTTGAAATGTGGTGCGCCGCTCAAACATGGCGGTAAGGAGGCGAAATTGAGGCTGATTGGTGGGAATGACGTAGGCCGATCCAGGTGCGAACGTTTGCCCACCTGGTGGTGTGAGAGGGCGTGCCAATTCGTGTATTTGTATGCGATGTTGCTGCAATAGGTGAATAAACTGATGTGTGCGTGCCAGATCTGATGGGGCGCCGAAAACATAGGCTTTAATACGCGATTTATTGGCTTCATCCACGGCGTCTGTATAAAACGTACGCTGGTGATCAAGCAATTCTTTCCGCAATTCAAGTGCCGCTTTGAGCGTAGAAAACGAAGCCCGAACATGGTTGCGAATGGTAAAAGGAAAACGGAGTGGCCCATGAATACTTTCTTGAATATGGCCCCGTGAGCTGGCTTGTTCAAAAAGAATGCCCACACTCCCATTCAAATCTGGATACGTTGATCCTTTGCCAATATAAAAATCGTCGTAAGATTCTTTGGTATAATAAAGGGATTGAATATTGTCTAAAGCTTCAGCATGGCGCTCGGCAATGGCGGCTGTCAGTTCAAAAGTGCGTTTGGGTGTGAGCGGATTGTTGCGTGAGGGTATACCGGGTTGAAAAAAGAAAGTGCGATTGGTACCCATTTCATGATGATCCGTCAACACATTCGGTTTCCAAGCATGAAAGTTGACCATACGCCCTTGGCTTTCGGGATGTTGTAAAAGCAGCCAATCACGGTTCAGATCAAACCAGTAATGATTGGTGCGCCCACCCGGCCAAACCTCATTGTGTTCTCTATGCGCCGGATCGGCATTGGCATGTTTGCCTCTGTGGGTATTGGCCCAATGCGCAAAACGGTTAAATCCATCGGGATTAAATGCCGGATCGAGTAAAATGACCGCATTTTGAAGCAACGAATCAATTGTGGCACCTTGTGCGGCTGCCAAATGATACGCAACAAGCGGAGCCGCATTGCCACCACTGGGTTCATTTCCGTGAATGCTGTAACCCATATAAACCACAATGGGCATCTCATCTGTATTAAGTGTCTCAGATTGATTGGGCATGCTAAGCTGTAAATGTTGTTGCTGAAGGGTTTCTATATTTTGATGATTGTCGGGTGCCGTAATTGTGAGCAACAACAGTTCACGATGCTCATAACTACGCGCATAAGTCTGAATGCTGATGCGATCAGAACGTTTTGCCAACTCCTTCATATAAGCAACTGTCAGATCGTGCCTGAGATGCCATTGCCCAATCTGAAAGCCAAAAAATGCTTCAGGTGTGGGAATATCAGAGTTATAAGAAGTACCTTCAGACAAATAATATGTGAGGTCTACCGGATCTGCGATGGCTGATTGACTGATGAATAGAATGGACAATATCACAAAAACACGTTTCATTTTACCCTCTCGGTAAGCATGGCGGTTTACATTCCTTCTCAATATTTAATGATAGCTATAGATTGTCAAATATAAATATAAACAATAGGACCAGAAAGTCGTTTGACATTCTGGGGGCGATACGTTTGATTATGCCTATATTTTTATGTTTTCTTGATGTTTTTTGACATCAAGTGAACGGTTTAAATTAAGGACATATATGCGGTGGGTGTTTAAAATTCTGCTTGGTTTGAGCGTTTTGATATTTTTTGCGACAGGTATCGGTATTTATGTGCTTAAAACATCATATCCCAAGGCAGGCAACGCGCCAGATCTCCAAATAAAAGCCACACCAGAAATGATTGAACGTGGGCGTTATTTGGCCAACAACGTTGCCGTATGCATCGACTGTCATTCCACAAGAGATAAGAACCATTTTACTGCACCACCGCTACCAGGAACCGAAGGAAAAGGAGGCGGCCTTTTCACCAAAGAAGAAGGACTACCCGGTACACTTGTTGCCCCCAATATCACACCAGCAGCTTTGGGCAATTGGACAGATGGTGAAATCTTGCGTGCCATCACAAGTGGCGTAAATAAAAATGGAAATGCCTTGTTTCCACTGATGCCCTATTTGTCTTATGGTAACATGACACAAAACGATGTATTTGCCGTAATCGCCTATTTGCGTACATTAAAACCTATTAAAAATACCCCCGCGCGTTCCACATTGAACTTTCCCATGAATTTGATTGTCAACACAATGCCGCAACCTTATGAAGCCCCCTCAGAGCCAGACAAATCAGATACCATCGTTTATGGCAAATACTTAACAACCATTGCAGCCTGCCATGAATGTCATACCCCTCAAAACCGGGGCACGCCTTTGCCGGGCATGTACATGGCAGGTGGTTTTGAGTTTCCATTGCCAACAGGCAAACGCGTCATCTCTGCCAATATTACACCCGACTTAGAAACCGGCATTGGGCATTGGAAACGGGTTTACTTTATTGCGCAGTTTAAACGGTTTGACAAACCAGAGGCCCGCACGTTTCCCGTACAAAACGGTTATAATACAACCATGCCCTGGACAATGTATGCTGGCATGACAGAATCAGACTTGGGCGCAATTTACGATTATTTGCAAACCATTCCACCTGTTAAAAATGGTGTGAATAAGTTCCCCGAATAAAAATAACAAGCAGCCTTGTGAAAAAATAATCTTTATTTCTTGAGCAATTATACGACATCACGACATCCGTAATGTGACAGGATATATAATAAGCGTTCTAAAAGTGATTCATGATTACTTCGATTGTCGAAGTATGCGGGCGTATTGCCCATTCGGTCTCAAGACCGAAAACGTGTAAAAAAGGGATAGTCATGCAGATTGAGAAAAACAAAGTCGCAACGATTGAATACACCTTAAAAAATAACGACGGTGAAGTTTTGGACACATCAGAAGGCAATGAGCCCATGGTCTATATCCACGGCATTGGCAATCTGATTCCCGGTTTGGAAGAAGTATTAGAAGGCAAGGGGCAAGACGATGAAACCCAAGTAAGCATTCCACCCGAAAAGGCCTACGGTGTTCCCAATCCAGAACTGGTACAGGTTGTAGAACGCAATGTATTTCAAGGTGTAGACGATTTACAAGTGGGTATGCAATTTCAAGCCCAAGGTGATGATGGCACCCAAGTGATTTGGATTACGGACATTGAAGGGGATAATGTAACCATCGATGGCAATCATCCCCTTGCCGGTGAAACCTTAAATTTTGATGTGAAAGTTGTCGATGTACGCGATGCCAGCACAGAAGAATTGGAGCACGGCCATGTTCACGGTCCAGGCGGCCATCATCATGAATAATAACCGATGTGGCTGGTGAATGGTGCCAAGGCGAAGGCAACCCAGTATTGGTCGTCAATCATTGCGCATCAGAAGAACCCGGCATGGTCACCTTGTCCAATCATATTCGTGAGGTGTTTTCAGACATACCCGTGACGCATATTCCGCAGCAGTGCACCTTTGAGTCGATTACCGCATAGGAGAAACAATTGTGTCAAAAAGAAGACGTGATGAAGACCGTGACGACAGCGCATTATTTTCACATGGTCCAGACTCATTCAAACAATCGGGTGTGCCGCAAGGTGAAGTAACACGTCATGTGTGGCACAGCAATATTTTTGAAGGCACGATCCGAGAATATTGGGTCTATACCCCAGCACAATACGATGCCGCTGAACCCGCTTGTGTCATGGTGTTTCAAGACGGTGGCGGATGTGTCAACGAAAACGGACATTTTCGAGTACCCATTGTTTTTGACAACCTGATCCATCGAGGCGAAATGCCCGTCACCGTGGCCATTATGATTAACCCCGGGCACATGGGTGATGAATTGCCCGAAAGTGGTCAAAAGAACAACCGCAGTTTTGAATACGATACATTAAGTGATCAATACGCACGCTTCTTGTTAGAAGAAATTTTGCCCGAAGTAAGTAAAACCCACAATTTAACGGATGATCCCGAAAGACGTGCCATTTGCGGCAGCAGTTCGGGCGGCATTTGTTCTTTTACGGTGGCGTGGGAACGGCCTAACGCATTTCGCAAAGTCGTCAGTCACATTGGCAGCTTTGTCAATATTCGCGGCGGCCATGTCTATCCCTTTGTCATTCGCAAAACAGAACCCAAGCCCATTCGTGTATTTCTGCAAGATGGCTCCAATGACTTGAACAAAGAGCACGGAGATTGGTGGCTGAGCAATTTGCAAATGGACAGTTCTTTGGAACTCATGGATTACGATTATAAATTTGTCGGTGGAGAAGGCAGACACAGCGGGTTACATGGCGGCACCATCTTGCCAGATACATTGCGCTGGGTATGGCGAGACGTGCGATAAAGCATCAACGGGTCTCAGGCAAAAAAACAATACCAAAAAAGGTGTAAAACAAGTGTACACTGTTTAGATTGTGAGTTGTGACTTTTTAAACAGACTTTCAAAGGAGTATCGTTTGAGCGAAGGAAATGAGCAACCCATTATTGGCCTAACGGTAGGAGATCCAGCAGGTATTGGACCTGAGATTGTTATTAAAGCACTGCAAAATGACGAAGCACGTGCATCAATAAAATCGGTCGTCTATGCCGATCGAGCCATTTTACAGCAAGCCTTGGATACACTTAAAATCGATTGGACCTTGAATGCAGTAGACCATCCATCAGCAGGTCGCTTTGAAAAGGGATGTGTAGACTTTGTTGACTGTGGCATATTAGATGGCCCAATTGCATATGGTGAGATCTCTGCAGATGGTGGGCATGCAGGATATGGTTATTTGAACCGAGCCATTGATGGTGCATTGTCTGGTGATGTCGTTGGCCTTGCAACAGCGCCCTTGAACAAAGAGTCATTACAAGCAGCCAAAGTTCCCCATATTGATCACACATCGGTTTTAAATGAACGGGCAGCACACCGTTTGCCTATGACACTATTTGTCGTAAGGAAAATGAAAATTTTCTTCTTAACACGGCACCTCTCATTTCGTGAAATTGCCGATGCCATTACCCATGATAGCATCGTAGAGTATTTACCCTTATGTGATTTATATTTGCGGCAATTAGGCGCAGATGATCCCGTATTGGCCGTTGCAGCATTAAACCCGCACGGCGGTGAACAAGGCCTCTTTGGGCGTGAAGAAATGGAAGTGATTCAACCCGCAGTTGCAGAAGCACAAAAACAAGGGCTCAATGTGCGTGGCCCCGTCCCTGCAGATTCCGTCTTCCACCAAGCCCTTGAAGGGCGGTATGATGGCGTCTTGAGCTTGTATCACGATCAAGGTCATATTGCATCCAAAACTGTGGACTTTCATGGCACTGTCAGTTTTACAATGGGCCTAAAATTCTTACGTACCTCCGTTGATCACGGTACGGCATTTGACATTGCTGGCACAGGTATTGCCGATGCACATGGCATGGTCGAAACCATGAAAGCGGCAGGACAATATGCACAGGTCGTACGTGATCGGTTGGATATGGAACCGATTGTTTAAGGTAAAAAACAAAGTTGATGATCCAATCGATTTATAAATGATTGGATAAAAAATAGGCCGCAATCCTTTTGGATTGCGGCTTTTTTTTTGCATATAACTTGAGCACAAAAAAACGATCGCAGAGGGGAACACCTGCGACCGTTAGATATGACAACACATTTTATCTCCTATGTCAAACGATCGGGATGGAGATTTGATAACCCGACCGCGAAGATTCGATTGGTGGCACAAAACCTCCTGTCATTAAGATTGCGACGTGTCCCACACACCCGCGATTCGAGAACTGTGGCGTATCTGCCTTGTGTTTAAAATAGGGTTTTCGGGAAATTGCTTTCCAAGCCGATGGCTTATTTTCTAAAGCGGATCAGCACACGTGTGAAAACCCGTTCAAACGCGCAGGCAAGAATCATTTCGAATGGATTGTCGCCAGTATGATTATCTTGTTGTAACACTTAAAATATACCCTAAAACTGAAAACAGCGTCAAGGGTTCACCAAAAAAATTATGAAAAAAACAGGGTCAATCCATATTGGCATTGAGGGCAGTGCATCACACGGTTGCATATCCCAACACACATGTTATCATATTTTTATGATATCTATCTTCTCTAAGAATCGATGAAAGGATCACCCATGGCAATTCGCTTTGGTTTTGTGGGGTTTCGGCACGGGCATATTTATAGCCTATTAAACAAAATAAATGAGACAGAAGGTGTAGAGGTAGTTGCCGCATGTGAAGAACATGCTGAAACCCGTGATGAGGCGACCGGAAAGGGTGTCAACATCACACACGATACAGCGGCAGATCTGATTGAAAACGCCGATTGTGATGTGATTGCTACTGGCGATTATTTTGCCAATCGAGGTTCTGTCATGATTGCGGCGTTAAAGGCGGGCAAACACGCCATTTCAGACAAACCATTATGTACCTCTTTAGCAGAAATTGATGAGATTGAGCGCTTGGCAAATGAAAAAAGCCTAAAAGTAGGTTGTATGTTCACCATGCGCGGCTCCCGACAAATGAATGGGCTGCGCAATTTGATTCAAGCTGGCGAAATCGGTGAGGTTCACGCCATCTCTTTTGGGGGGCAGCATCCCCTAAATTTGGATTCGCGTGCCCGTTGGTATTTTGAGCCAGGCAAACATGGTGGCACCATTACAGACATTGGGGTTCATGTCATTGATGCACTGCCCTGGATGACCGGATTGGAATTTGAAACGATTAATGCGGCCCGATGTTGGAATGCATTTGCACCCGAATTTCCGCATTTTGAAGACGGTGGCCAAATGATGTTAACCATGAACAATGGATGTGGTGTGTTGGGAGATGTATCATACTTTATGCCCGATCAGGGAGGTTATGCATCGCCTCACTATTGGCGCGTCACGATTTGGGGACGCAACGGTGTACTGGAAACAGCAACGACCTCTCAATCAGTCTTACAAAATGCCAAAGGTAAAATTGTAGACATAGGTTTACCGGAGGTGAAAGAAAATTACTTCGACTACTTCATAAAAGACATCCAAGGTGCTTCTTCGGGTGATGACTTGGTAACCGCAGCAGTCATTAAATCGTCACGCACGGTGTTAAAAATACAACAAGCAGCTGATGAAGGATTACGAGAAGTGGGTTTTTAGATCATTTCAGAAAACATTTATCAGGCAGACTTTTCGAGGAGAAGAGGAATGGCAAATGTCACATTGAATGAATCACCAGCTCAACCAGGTGAATGGGGATTTCGACCCGATGGCATAACCACAGAAGAAACACCACCTGCATTTGTATGGCGCCCTCAAGATGATGCAGCGACGTATGAAGTGCAATGTGCCCGTTCGACAGATTTTGTAGACGTAGCATACCAGAAGACCGATTTAACCTATACAGCCCATCGCCCTGCTAAAACATTTGATTCTGGCACTTGGTTCTGGCGATTTCGGTTTGTAAATGATGTGGGGAATGCTTCTGAGTGGAGTGCCGTTCGAGAATTTGAAATTGCCGAAAATGCCAAACCGCTTCCCATGCCTGAGCGTGATGAACTGATCGCACGTATTCCCAAAGGCCACCCTCGCCTCTTCTTGCGGCCCGAACAAGTCGATGAACTGCGCAATCGTGCTCAGAGTGACTTAAAACCCATGTACGACGAGCTCGTTGCAACGTGTGAAGCCATTTTGGCCGATGTGCCCCCCACAGAAGAACCGCCAACATATCCAGAAGGCACTGTCCGCTTAAGTGAACCATGGCGTGAGATCTGGTGGGGAAATCGGACGTATACCATTCGCACATTGAACAGCGCGGCCACATTGGCATTTACACGGTTACTGGGTGGGCAAGAACACTATGGCGAAACAGCCAAAGAATTGCTCTTGGCCTGTGCCGAATGGGACCCCAAAGGCGCAACAGGGTACCGATACAATGACGAAGCCGGGATGCCCTATAACTATTACTTTTGCCGAACTTATTCATTTGTAAATGATCTATTGACCGATGATGAGCGCAAAAAGTGTTGTGATGTCATGCGCATTCGTGGCGAAGAGATGTATGAACACTTGGCCGTAGAAATGCAATACCTGTGGCACCCTTATGGCAGCCATGCCGGACGTGCGTGGCACTTTTTAGGCGAAATTGGTGTAACATTCGCCAATGAAATTCCCGAAGCAGAGGAATGGGTATGGTTTGCCATGAACGTCTTTGGTGCTGTCTACCCGGCCTGGTGTGACGAAGATGGTGGGTGGCATCAAGGTTTGCAATATTGGGCCAGTTATATTCAACGGTTTACTTGGTGGGCCGACATTATGCGTGCGGCAATGGGCGTAGATGCCTTTGATATGCCCTATTTTTCGCGCGCAGGAGATCTGCCCATGTATCTTCAACCACCGGGCACACGCGGCGGCGGTGTGGGTGACTTAACTACGCAACGCACATCCAATCAAAATGTCGGTTTGGTCACCATTTTGGCAGCATTGGCACAAAATCCATATTGGAAATGGTATGTAGACGATCATGCCAGTGCACCCGTTTCAGAAAGTGAAGAAGATGCCACAAAACGTCGATTGAGCGCGGTAAACAGCGGGCAGTCGCAATACATCGACTTTATGAGAGGCTCACTACCCAGCGTAGAAGGCAAAGCACCTTCAGATTTGCCAACCTCAAAAGTGTTCCGTGGAACAGGTGTGGCAGTCATGAACACAAATCTCTTAAATGCCAAAGACAATGTCGAAGTCATTCTCAAAAGCAGTCCATTGGGTTCTCAAAGCCATGGGTTTGATGCACAGAACTCATTTTCATTATTTGCATTTGGTGAACGGTTGTTGATTCATACCGGTCAACGTGACATTCACGGCAGTGACCATCACAAAAACTGGATGCATCACACCAAATCGACAAATAGCCTGACCGTAAATAGTGAAAGCCAGTTGCGAAACACGGGTGCGGCAATTGGCGAAATACGTGATTTTCGCACCGCACCCTCATTTGATTATGTGTGTGGTGAAGCGGGCAAAGCATATGATGGATTACTGAATCGATTTACGCGCCGCATCTTGTTCGCCAAGCCCGATGTCATACTGATATTTGATACCCTAATTGCACCCGAACCTTCGACATTTCAATATCATTTGCATGCCGAAACCGAAATGACGATAAACGACCAAACCCTTCAAATTGCGGTAAATGATGCGGCATGTCGGGTGAGTCTGTTACACCCACAAGATTTGAATATCAGCCAGACAGATCAATTTGACCCGCCTCCGAGAGATCGCATCCAATTAAAAGAATATCATGTGACTGCAGAGCCCAAAGAAAAATCCAAGGCACAAACATTTATAACCGTTTACCAACCCCATCGATTGGGTGAAACATTGGCTGGCGATGTGACGTGTGAAACAACAGGTGAAGGATATGCCGTGCGCATACCAGTCATTGATGGTGAATTACGCGTCTTGTTGCAAAATGATGGTGGACCTGTCATGTCCATGCAAGGTTTGGAGTGCAACAGCCCAATAGGTGCATTACGCGTAGATGCTGGAGGCACAGTCGTATCGTCATTCGTTTCGGGAATGGAGACACCATGAAACATCTGATCTCAACAGAGGGATCTGATCGAGGCACGGGATATAATGTGAGCAATCGCATGATTCGACGCGATGGCAAATTGTTGATTGGGTGGCTGGATGCCCCGCTTGAAAAAGGTGAACCTGTGCGTGCAATGTTGGGCGTATGTGATTTAGACACCGGCGCATTGCAAAACACCTTTCAGATTGGCAGTGGCATTGACAATCATTGCGGATCTGCTTTGGCAATGGATGCCAATGGGCGTGTGCATGCAGTCGTTGGTGCGCATCACGGACCCTTTTCCTATCGATATTCCGATG
>JABIFK010000610.1 GCA_018650745.1 Candidatus Latescibacterota bacterium
AGAAACCTTTGCACAATTCACATCCTGAAAAAATGGAGAGAACAGAAGAAATATGAATTCTAAATTGGTCGAACTGGGATTTAAAGATGAGGCGTTGGATTCAGAGCATATACGCCAGTTGGACGAAGTGGGCTATACGATTTTTGAGGATATTATCCATCCAGAATGGGTGGTTGGGTTGCGGGAAGCATTTGACACCGTGTATGAAAACGAAGGCAAAGAAGCGGGCATCGAAGTGGCCCAAATGGAAGGAGTTCGTCGTTTGGCCGACTTGGTCAACAAAGGAGCGGTTTTTGACAATGTGTATTTAGAACCCACTTTACTCACTGCCGTTTACCATATATTGCAGCGGCCATTTAAACTCCATTCACTCAATGGCCACGACCCACAGCAAGGATCGGGGCTCCAAAACCTACATGCCGACACAGGAGAACCCACCCTTGTTGGCGGGCCTTATCACACGGTCAACTCCATGTGGATGCTCGATGACTTCACTGCGACCAACGGAGCAACGCGTATCATTCCCCGCTCACATTTGAAACCCGGTCGCATCGTTGACTATATAGAAGACCGCAAGGCCGACCATCCGGGTCAAATTCATCTGCTGGGCAAAGCAGGATCAGTCGCTGTTTTTAATGGCAGTCTTTGGCACAGCTCCTATGCCAATGAAGATGGCCGTCCACGCCGCACACTCCATTGTGCATTCATTGCGCGCGAGCACAAACAACAAACCAATCAGCGCGAATACCTTCGCCCAGCAACCTCAAAAAGACTCTCACCTTTGGCACGTTATGTACTGGATGTAGACTGAAATTCTATCCTAAAGCCCGTGACCCTGAAGGGTCACGCGGGAAAAGCACAGGCCGGGTCGAGGTGAGGAGGAAAAGAATAGGTCTGAAATGATGTGAACCAAAAATAAAAAGGGCAGACAAATCTGAATCGATTGTCTGCCCTTTTTTCAATGAAGAAAAAAATCCTACTTTAATTTTTCCAACAGTTGAAAGAACCCTTGCCTCAATATGGCCTCAGCTTCTTCGGCATAGGGCGATACACGCACTTCATATCCGCCGGTCTCATAAGCCTCAGCAACCGGTACATACCCCGCGCGGCTCCCTGCAATATATGAACAGACCATTGTCATAGGGTTTTCGTCTTTCACTGCCATAGCTGTTTGCGCAAAAACCTCACCCGGAAAACCGATAATTTTCAATGGTCCAATACGCACACCTTGAATACGTACCTGACACACCTTCCCCATTCCCTCTTCTATATCACGTAGCTTCCGTGGCAGATACACATCCAACACAGCACCCGCAACCGTATCATCCTCACTTAACGCATCTAATCCAGCAATCATCTCATTCACATCGCTTGAAAACTCAGATGATAAAGCTTCGACGCGCTCAAATGATTCTTGGCGATCGTCACGTGGTGCGATATTGGCGCATCCGCCATTTAAGAACACAAAGGGCGGTTTGCCATCGGCCTCCAGTTTCGATGCCGCAAGCCCCGGCCAATCACCTGACAATTGGTAATTGCGTTGACTCAACATTGTGCCATGGCACGCAAAATTGCCCAATCGGCCAATCATATCACCCGATTCATTTCGTGCTTCAATGAGAATTACTTCTCGATCAACGGGTCCATCGGGGTTCTCGCCCAAAATAATCTTTCCATCGGGTAATTGTTCCCGTCGGTTGATCCCAATTTTTGATTCACCTGTCGTGCCAAATAGTGTTGCATCTTGTAAGCGTGACTTCGCGAGTGCGGCAGCAGCTACGGCTTGGGCTTCTACCATTTGTACCCACGCCTTATTGGCATCATTGTAGGCATTGGGGGCCGAATGGGTGTGCGTCCCCACAATAAATACATTTTCGCTGACCACACCCATTTCTCGTTCTAAAACAGATAAGAGCCGCTCAATCATAACATCAGAAAACCATAAAATATCTGCTGAAAACACCAACGCATCCCCATTGCTTCCACTGACATAAAATGCGCGTAAGGAAATCGGATCGTGAACCGATTCATGTGCGTGATCACGGCCAGCATATCCGGCCAAGAAACAAGGTGTTCGCGGTGTGATATCAACAACGGCGGTGCCAACTTGGATACCCATAAAGCCTCCCTGGTTAACTTTGGTAGACATCTTTACAAACAAAGTGCATCATCTGGTATGCCCGTTATACAGCTTGCTCTTTAGGCTTTAACATACCCACATCCTCCAGCGCCTCTCGCAATTCTTCAACCAAGTCTTCATATGCTTCGCTATGAAAGTAGGCTCTTGCTTTGGGCATTGTTTTGAGGGATTGAGCGTATAACTCTCTGCGGGTTCACCAGGACCAGCTTGTGATAAAAGAACTGAACGCACATCGGTTTCATCAACATACAAATGTGTATTTTGTTTGACATTACAAACGAACATACTGCACATTTATATATCAGTCAATATTCAACTGTCTCAACATTTGCTCTGCTCGATGTGCGAGTGCGTTATCACCATTCCATCGCTCTAAGAACGTATTCAAAGCACGCTTTGCATCCTCAAACTTTCCCAACCGCCCATACAATCGCCCAGCAGCAAACAGAGCCAAAACACTGCGTTCACTATCTCCATTTGCCCCAATTTGAAAAGCATCGAGTGCTTCTTCAAACCGTGTTTCTCGCTCTAAAAGCGCAGCCAAATTTAGTGCTGCCTGATAAGCCTGACCGTCCGCATTCACAACACCTTGCAAAGTCAAAATCGCCTGCTCTGTTTTGCTCTGCTGAACATACAAATCGGCCAAATGAATTGCAGCATCTTCGTAACCGGGTTCATCGCTCAATATCGCGGTGTAAGCTGTAAGCGCCTCATCCAAACGGCCAGACTTCTCAAGTGTCAAAGCATAATTAAATCGGACATCCCTACGTCTGGGTTTTAGCACCAGAGCCATTTCAAAAGCATCAACAGCTTTGGGATATGCGCCCTGTTGAGAAAGTATAATGCCCATATTGGTCCACGCATTCACATGGGTTGAATCGGATGTAAGTGTATTTTGATAGGCTTTGAACGCCTTAGATACCTGCCCACGCGTCTGCTCAACAACGCCGATATTATAATAAACCTCGGCATAACTGGGATAGATCCACAAAGCCTTGCGATAGTGTGTTAAGGCCACCTGCGCATCGCCCCGATCTCGAACGGCATTGCCCAGATTAAAATGGGCTTTTGCACTTTCGGGCGCCACTCTTACAACACTCGAAAACAAAGTAAAATCATTTTGCCAATCCCCATTGCGTTGTACCGTATTCATTCCGTACACCGTTAACAAAATACACGCAACAGCGATAACTCCCTGTGGCCAACGAGAACGCATCAAGAAAAAAATCAGGCCGCAAAAAACACAATATCCAACAACAGGAACATACATGAATCGCTCAGCCATCACTGTTCCAATGGGAAACCACAGGTTCGAAACGGGCAAAGCCGGAAAGGCCAACCATGATGCTATCACGCCCCATATGGCAGGGCTGTTTCCTCTTATTGCACGGATGATGAAGTATGTCAGTAAAAGAACAATGCAGAATCCTGCCAAAACAGATCCAGTCCAAAGCGTAGAAATAATTGGAATGGCTTGGAAAGAGTAGTCTGCCGACAAACCAACCGGCCAGAGCATCAAAAAACCATATCGCCAAATAATACTCAGTGCATTTAACCAACGCTCCCAATCATCCACGTGGGCCAAGGGATTATCTATAAATGTGGGCGTTCGGGGTAACAACAATGCACCGACAACCGCATAACGCATCCAAAGACACAAACACACCGCACCAACACACATAAAAAAGCCAGCCAAATGTTCTTTATAAAACCGAGAAATGCCCTCTATAAATCCCGCGTAAGAATCACGCGACTCCAGGTGCACACGAGACACCTTTAAAAAAGCAACAACACCAAGAATACCTACCATTGTTGCCGCATGTTCTTTGCACAAGCACCCCAAAAAAATGGCCAATGCAGCCAAAACCCAGCGCCAGCGCCCAGCGCCAAACACAAAACTGACCCAAGCGATGAGCATCCAGAATGCGGCCAAAAGCTCAGCACGCCCCACAATACTATTCACAGCTTCTGTCTGCAGAGGATGTAATAAAAAAAGGAGGGCGCACAATCCTGCGATTGGGCGCTCAACAACCTTGTGCACAGCCACAAAAACCAGCAAAGCATTCAAAATATGCAACGCCATATTGACCAGATGAAAACCCCACGCGCCCTCTCCAAACACCAAGCGATTGATCGCATAACTCAACGTAGTTAAAGGCCGATACAATCCCAACTCGGGACGATCGGGCCAATACGCAGACGAAAAAATGGCCCCTATATCGGGTTGCATCACCAAAGGATTGTTTGCAACTAAGGGCCAATCATCAAACGTAAAACCATTTTGTAAACTGTTGGCATAGATTCCCGTGCCAATCAAAATAATAAGCACAGGGAAAAACCATTTGGATTGTATCATTTTTCGCTCTCAACACATGGTAAAATATCGATCTACTGCATCGCTTAAGGATATTTCTGCTTGATCAGTCCACTTCTGATAGAGATGCATAAAAGACACCAGCGTATGACCACCCGTTGCGACTTCACGCATATAAATCCTCGCCATAGGCCCGGCCGATTCCAAATATCCCGTGGTGTGAAACCGTTTCAATGCTGCATCCACATCATACGGCACGGCTTGATGCTGAATGCGCCAATCATCACCCACCTGATCCAATATCAAAAATTGTGCCGTTGTTCGCCCGTCCAATGGCAGACCAATTGAACCCGATGTCACAATCACCCGCTCCCCCCAAAACCGTGAAGAACAAACATGATTGTGCCCACGCAGAATCCACTTGGCCTTCACATTTGGAAACATGGGTTCAAGTGCTTCGGATGGCGTGTAACCCAAAATGGTATCGCGATCACTTCGAACAGATGCATGCACAAACAACAATTCTGGCAAATCAGAAAATTGATACGTTGGCGGCAATTCCCGAATCTGCTCGACATCCATTTCAGACAAGTGATCCATGGTCCATAACAACGGTCCAAAACGCTCATGATCCCAATTGGGATCATGGTCTTCTGTGCCAAAGTTGGCCACATAGCCTTCATGGTTGCCCTTGATCATAGGGCAATTTAACGACTGTGCCAATTGCCAACAGGCACCCGAATCTGGCGCACCATTGACAACATCGCCCAAAACGACCACTCTGTCTGCGGCCAATTTTGGCAGCGCATCAACCGCGGCTTCAAAAGCGGGCAAATTTCCATGAATATCTGCTAAAACAACAATACGCAAACCAACCTCCTATTCAGAAATTGCATCGCGATAAAAAGCAGCCATGGATTTAGAAAAGGCTTTTCGAGAGGTTTCCCAAGAATAGAACATATGCCCGCCCAAGTAATGCTCCACACTCAAGTTTGGTTTTAAGGCATCATCCAATTTCATATGATCAATCAAACGGTTGGATGAAAAATAGGGTGTGATGAGGTCAAAGTACCCATGACTGATGCGCACCTTCATATGCGGATTGAGCACCATCCCATACCGTAAATCATCCATAGCACCCACTTGTGCTCGAATAGCATGGGCATCACCCTTTGTTGTCCACGCTTGATGCACCTCATAACTCAACAGCGCATAATCTAATTCCGTCTCAACACCGAGAACCTCCCCAATATGACTGTTGATTGCAGCCTGAAACACCCGATCTATTGAGGCCAGCGTTGGATCTGGTCCTTGATAATCGTTGCGATCGGGAAAGGGGTCAATGGCAGTCAAAGACGCATCATAAAGCCCACACACACGCCGTTGGGCACGTAACAGCTCTCTGACAAAAACCATATGTTCAACCCGGCCAGCACAACGCTCAATCAAAGAAACATCCAGTCCAATTAACTTTGACAATTTACTCACAATTTCTAAACGCTTCGTATCTGCCAGCCTATCCCCTTGCCCCAGCAGTGTCCAATAATCAGACATTGCAAATGCCTCGGCTTTTGCCAACATGGTCTGCAAACCAACCAGTGCATTGGGTTTGTCTTTTTGCTTATGGATCCACGCCGAAGCTGCCATAGGGGGTATCAAGTCTAACCAATGCCCAAAGTTATAATCGGACCCTATCAATGCGTCAAACTCAATGGCGGGCGAAATCAATATGGCACCATTTAATCCTACACCATACTTTTCTTGCA
>JABIFK010000612.1 GCA_018650745.1 Candidatus Latescibacterota bacterium
AGTCGTTGGCTGTCTTTGCGTGGGCACAAATGGAAATACAACTATTGGCTGGCTGATGGGTGGGCGGAGTTGTACGATTTAGAGGTCGATCCGGAAGAAACGCACAATTTGTTGCTGGGAAATGTAGAAGATACACACCGCCAACAGGCAGACACAATGCACAAGCGATTGACTGGGTGGGAATCTGAAAATGGATTTACCGATTCGTTGGATGCTGCTGGCCAGTTGGTCAATCTCAATCAACCCCCTGTTGATGCTACCGAGATGAGAACCAATGGACAATTCCCGCGCTGGGTTGCACGTTTGCCAGATGAAGAACGCGCCCTGATGGAAAGCCGAGGGGAAACGGTGGTGAATGCGATACAAAATGAAGATACGTTTAAACTCGAAGAGACAAATTTGAAGGCGTTTGGAGAAGCTGGCGGGAGTTTAGAGGGGACGGTGTATCAGCACTTGACGGATGGTTAGTCAACTGTTTGGATATTTGAACAAAAAAAGGCGTGGCATCAAATGATGCCACGCCTTTTTCGCTGTTAATCTAAGAGGCCCAATCGTATTAATTTTTTTGTCAGTTCATAAACGTCGTGTTTGTTGCCATCTTTTCTGATACCAGCAGCCACAATATGAACCTGAACAAGATCATCAACTACGCGATAGATAATGCGATAGCGTTGATCGGCCGCACGTAGAGAACGGTATCCTTCCATTTCACGAATTAGAGCTTTGCCTTGCTGGTCCGGGCTTTCGCAAAGTGCACTGATCCGGTCTCCAATTTGTGAGCGAATTCGACGATCTTTAATGGCCCTGAGCATCTTCAATACTGTCGGGGCAATGATGATGCGATACGTCACTTGGCCAGTTCCTTCTGGGCCTCTTCCCAAGGAATACCTTGACCTGAGTCGAGTTCTTGTATGCTTTTTCGAAATGTCTTCATCAATTTTTCGTCTGCAACAATTTCCAATGTTTCAAGCACCGATTCATAGAGATCCCAAGAGAGCACTGCCAAAACGGGTTTGCCACGACGTGTAATGGTTATGGCACCTGTTTCAGGAGATTCCGCAAGTTGCTCGGGGAGACGATTGATATTTTTACGCATTTCGCCTATAGAGAGTGTTTGGGGCATTTTGATTTCTCCAGTTGTACAACATGATGTACTTGTTATTGTACAAAATACATCATTTTTGTGCATGGGGCAAGTGCCGCTTATTAAACGGGTATCGGCTTGGCAAATTCGCCATCCATCTCCTCAGGCAGTTGATAGACATTGCCTGCTTTGTCGCAGAAGTGGATACAAGACTTCGAGGCTTGACGTGCATTGCCATCGGCCCACAGCGCATAAAAGTCGGGATGTGCATTGACTGGGCTTCTGGCATATGTGTGATTGCGTTCGCTATTTTGGGTGAGTTGTTTTGTCTTATCCCAGGTGTGTCCCGCATCCGTGCTCGCCCACATCGCCATTTCACCACCTGGGTTATAAGCCTGTGGCCCCGTTTCCGTTGGGGCGATGATGCGCCACGTACCGTCTTGTTCCATATAGAGCGATCCCATGTCATAGTTGCTGTCTGAGGTCGTTACTGTGCGTTGGTTCCATTCACTGCCCGTCCACTGTAACAGCATCCAGGTGCGTGGGCCATTGTCGGGGCCAGACTCATATCCTTCGCTGGTGATGACGAGGATGACAGGATTGCCTTGTGGATCGAGGCGAATATCTTTGAGATACACTTTCAAACCTTCGGCAGCATAGTCGTGTACCAGGGCATTGTTGTCTGGTGTTGTAAGGGGTAAGGTGACCGGTTCGCCTGCAGCATTTTGCCACGTTTTGCCAAAGTCGGGTGTTTCGAGGTAATAGAGGTTGGTGCGCCAGTTGAGGCCTTGGGGTTCTGGATGGTAATTGAACGCGGTGACAGCTTTTTGGTCGGAGCAAATGCTAATTTGATAGTGGCCTTTGTCAATGGCGGCCAAACGTGTCCACTCTGACCATTTTGTGCCGTCTGGGCTGGTCATAAAAAAGAGCGTGCGATCTGAGGGGTCTTTGTATCGTGTGACAAAATTGATGAACCCACGACCGGGCAAATGCCAGGCTTGCATGTAGGAGAAGTTGTCCATCGGTCTTTCTTCACCGTTGAGCAAATAGGTGGCGTCAATGCGTTCGAAAGTGTCAATGTTGTAGGGCTCCACACTGCGGTGGATATAGGATGGACGGGACAGACCGTGTGAGGTGGAGAAGATCCAGATGTATCCGTCGTCATCAACTGAGATGATCGGATTGTCATGTGCATCGGCAGTTTCTTTGTCTAAGAGGATGGTTGGACGAGGCACTTGACCGGTTTTGTGGTCGAAATAAGAGACCATGTGGAGCAAAAACCCTGGGCGTTGGCGCGAAAATGCGCGATCAACGGTGAGGTCTTCTTCGGTATGTTGCAAGTGACCGTCAACTGGGGTGCCGCCATAACAGAAGAAAGTTTTGTCCACTTCTGGGCGATAGACGGCAAAGGGACGGTGTTTGGCACAATAAGTGCCCAATCCACCGCTGTATTTATAAACGTATTCGTCGCCGGAGGGTTGGTTGTAATACCAGATGCCGCGATAACCCGTGTCCTTTTGGTTCAGCGTGAGGCTCATGTTTGCTCCTAATGTGCTGGTGATGTTCTGTTGAAGTGCGCCCAAAATAGGGCGCAACAGAGTCGCTGTCAAGGTTGAGCAGGTTATCAAAGAGCAGGTCTTTGATGTTGTCTTTGCTGATGAATGGCAGTTGCAGTTCATCAGCTATTTTTTTGCCCAGAGTGGTTTTGCCAACGCCGGGCGGGCCGTTGATGATGATAACAGAAGGACGGGTTGGGGTCATTTTATTGTTCCTCTGTAACACAAATCCCATATACGCCGATTCTTTGTTCCCATTTTTCTTTCATTAGATTTTTATGTGTTTAACCACGTCTCAATTTGTTGTTCGTTCTCATTTGTCCAAGGTGCGATGTCTTCAATGCAGACACGATCAAAACCACTATAAACGCGTGACATGAGGTCGTGGTATGTGCCGTCTGCTTTTGCTTGATCTCGCCAGACGACGAAATTTTCTCGGTCATATGCCTTGGCGCGTGCATCAATACCATCGCAGTCAAAGTTTTCAGTGAGTACGCCATCTAATTCTTGTGCGACGTCCGTTTTTTCATGAATAAGGTCATTGGCTTCTTCTGGATCGTCTTTGAGATTGAAGAGCTCAGAATCATATCCGACATGTTTGATGTATTTCCAATCTTTTTGGCAGAGCATAAAGGTGCCTGTGGCTGCACGGTCTCCATGGTATTCACACATGGCCCAAGGGCGTTTACGTTCTTTGTTCTCTGTGAGTTGGGGCATTAAGGATTCGCCATCAAGTGTTTCGGCATAACCTGCTTGATGTGCATAGTCGTTGTAGTTGATGCCTGCCATATCCATAAATGTGGGATAGAGGTCTACTAAAGAAACGGGCGTGTCAACGATGCTGCCTTTTTGCACATCTGGGCCGCGAACGATGAGCGGTACGTGAGCTGAGGCTTCATACATGTTGCGTTTGAGCACCTGGTTTTGCTCGCCGGCCATTTCGCCGTGGTCGCTAGAGAAGATGACGTAAGTGTTGTCGGCCAAACCGAGATCGTCAATGGTGGTGAGTACGCGTCCGACCATGTCATCTAAGGCGGTAATCATGGCATAATAGACATGGCGCATTTCACGCACGAGGTTTTCTGAAAACTTCTTGTCACAGTTTTTTGTGATGCGCTGGTAGGCTACAGCTTCGTTGTGGGTGGCATCGAGATCCATGAGTGTGGTTGGGATATCAACGTCGTTTTCGTTGATGCGTTCCATGTGGCGCTTTTCGGCAACAAAGGCTGGGTGAACAAGGCCCGTTGTGAGATAGAGCCAAAAGGGGCGGTTGGATGCATTGTGCGTGTGTAGATCATTGATTGCATTATAGGTATGTCGCCAGTCGCGTTGATAACCTTCTCCGTTCTCAACGACTGCGGGAAGAGGTGTGCGGCACATTGGACGGCGAATATTTGCTGCCCGTGTCCAAGACCCAATGCGGTCGCGCATCGAGTGTTTTCCGTAGACATAATCGATGGGGCCAATGGCTGATGTGTTGTAGCCTGCGTTGTCGAAGGTGTCTTGATAGGTTTTGATGCCTTCGCGTAACCCTTGGTGGTTGTTCCAGTTGTCACGGTAGTTGGGGTATTTGCCACTCCACATACTGGCACGAGAAGGGTTACAAACGGGGCAGTTGCTGTAGGCATTTTTGAACATCACGCCTTCGTTGGCCAGGCGATCCATGTTGGGGGTTGCATTTTTGAAGGCGGGGTGTCCCATACATCCCATTTTGCGTCCATCCATGCTTTCGGCATGAATGAAAACGATATTGGGGGCAGATTGAGAGGGCATGTAAGCTCCTTTGTGTTTAAGAAATAGGTATTGTCTGAGATCTGTATGCGTCATAAAATAGGTTTTGGTGATGTGGGATGATACAAAAACTGATTTAAAAAGGAAACCATTTAGGTAAGCGGACGTTGTGAGATGGACAAAAGCCCTCTCTAATGAGAGGGCTTTTTAGATGTGGGATTAATATTGGGAATCGTGGCTTGCTTTGTTCCCAAGCTTGTTTTATGATCTATAAATATGTTACTTTATGGCCCAATATATTTCGTAAACAAAGAGGGAGATTGTTTTGACGGCATTTGAAGCAGCTTTGCTGGGCATTATTCAAGGGTTAACCGAGTTTTTACCGGTGAGCAGTTCTGGGCATTTGGCATTGGGGCAAGCTTTGCTGGGCATTGAGGCTGGTGATGTTACCTTTGAGATTATTGTGCATTTTGGCACGTTGTTGGCGGTGGTAACAGCCTTGCGTGAGCGTATTATGGTTTTGGTTCGAGGGTGTTTGGCACGTGATTCGGGTGCTTTGCGTATGCTTGGTTTCTTAATTTTGGGGACCATACCAGCCGCTGTTTTTGGAATAGGCTTAAAAACCACTTTAGAAGAAGCGTTTGCAAGCCCTGCTGCCGTGTCGGGCTTTTTGATTGTGACGGGCGTGATTTTGTGGACGACGCGATTTGCTTCTGGTAATCGAAAAGAAGTGACATTGGTTGATGCGGTTATCATTGGGTGCGCACAAGCTTGTGCCATATTCCCTGGTATCTCGCGGTCGGGCACAACTATTGGTATGGGGCTGTGGCGTGGTTTGGATAGCCGAGAAGCGGGGACGTTTTCATTTTTGTTGTCTATTCCAATTATTTTGGGTGCTACGATATTGGCGGTTGATGATCTGCTTGCACATCCACCAAGTGGAGATGCATTGTGGACGTTGATCATTGGTGCTGTAGCGGCTTATGTCTCTGGTCTGTTTGCGATTCGGTGGTTGATGCGTATTTTGGCAGGTGGTAAATTAGAGCGATTTGCTTATTATTGCTGGATCGTGGGTATTGTTGGTGTGGGTTATTTTTGGAGTTGATATGTCAAGATTCGTTTTTAGTTTGTTAATTTGCGCATTGTTAGGTTGCGGCAATGGTGCCATTTCGCCTGAAGATGAGTTTTTATCTCAAGTGATGGCATTGACCAATTTGGGTAAAACAGAGTTGCGCAATGCCGATGGTTTGATTGTTGGCGTAGACGTGTCGGTTGATGTCATTAACACTGCCCCGGTTTCTATTGAGGCTCCCTTTGTTATGACGTGGCGGTTGCGGTTGGCCAACGGTGATGTTTTGGCGCTTGCAAACCATCGATTTGGGGAGGACGCTTTTGGCGTCAGTGAGCGACGGCGGGTACACTTGGTGTTAGCGTTTCCGGCAAGAGTGGACCTTGAGGGGATTCAAGATGCTGCAACTTTTGAGTTTGAATCGACGGAGAGTTCTGCAGCCATTGCGGGGGCAGGTGTATTGACAATGTCATCTGGTCCACCGTGTAATACATGGACATACATGCGACAGGGGCGATTGTTGAAGGGATAGATGGCACGGAAT
>JABIFK010000587.1 GCA_018650745.1 Candidatus Latescibacterota bacterium
GAGAATCTCATACTCACTCACCTCAACTCATTAACCAACCCGCCTAAACCCAAAATTGCAATTGCTTCCCCAAATTATGCAACACTTTTCACAAAATTCGCAGAGCAATACGGGAATGTTGAACTAGCCGACCTCAAAGAAGCTGAAAACTTCCCTCACGACGCTGACATTTTATTCTGGCTTGAACCACAAGAAGCAGATCAGTCACACATAGGTGCACTCCAGCGATTCATTAATACGGGCAAGACCGTTGTCCTAGCGGGAAGTGCTCATGTTATAGACTATGCGACAGATGAAGATAATCAGGTGACCTATCAAGCCTACCCAACAGGTTCAGGCTTTCAAAATTTACTCGCGCCATTTGGTGTGCGGCCTCAACCAGATCTGTTGATGGATGAGAGCCAAGGTCCCATATTTTTTCGAGACCCAAAGAACCAGATCAGGCAAGTAGATGCCCCGTTTCATTTGCGTGTTATGCCGGGTTCTTACAACCTCAAAGGGTTCTTGTCACCCGCACGTGGCGCGCTCAATTTTGTTTCGGCAAGCCCTTTAGAAATTGAACCACACAAAATCAATGAAGCCGGTTTCAAAGTTGATATACTTGCGACAACCACCGAAAAAGCTTACATACAAGCCATTCCTCAAACCCCATTTACCAACGCCGAGACCCAATCAGATTTAAAAGTGGGCAAGCAGAATGTAATGCTGCGGCTTGTCCCGAATAATCCTTGGAAAGGGGAATTGCTCGTTTTGGGAACAGCAAGCCCATTTCGGGATGGCATATTCAACCAACCCAATTATGGGCACCGTGTTTTCTTACAAACAGTTTTGCGCACCTACACGGAACGCAGCCGGATAGTGCAAGGCCGCGTGGTGCATCCACAACCTCCCCCATTGCCCAATTTGTCGAGTACATCCCGACTCTTATGGCGAGGAATTGCCGTTTTTGCTTTCCCTATTTTGATCCTCATCTTAGGGATGCAACGCTACTTTTCCCTAGGGGGATCCTTAACATTTTTGCGCGGGGTCGGTGGTTTGCCTGCACGGGTTCTCTTGGGCATAGTGCTCTTACTCTTAGCTTCTCGTGTGTGGACGTGGCAATCGGGCATATTTATCGACCTCACCACAGAATCTACACACACCCCTCGGCCTTTCACAAAGGATCAACTGTCTGGCAAAAAACTCAAAGCAGACTTGGTCATCCCTCCAAGGGCAACCCTTCCAACAACGCTAAAACCCATTGAACGCGCAGTGACAACCCAACTTAGTGCATTGGGTATTCCTACAACGGTACGCAGGCCAGCAACCCTCTCAGCTGAAGACAAAGTAAGACTGAATAATTTTGGTTTAAAGCCCTTCGAAATACAATCCGTTTTGGACGATCAAGAGGTTTCCCAATGGGTGTTGAGTGGCCTATTAATTCACAAACCAGGAGGAGCAACCGTTGTCCCTCGTTTAGACCAGCGAACAGTGGATCATTTGGAGTTTCAACTCCTTGCTGCAGAGCACCGTCTCAAAACCGGTAAGACACCTCATGTTGCCCTGATATCAGAACCGCCAAGGCTTTCCCCCGCTGAAGCTTTTGAATATCACCAACAACAATTGTCCCCCCCTAAAGGCGCAGATGTTTTTAGTGAAATCAAAAACCTTCTACGTACTTACGGTTATCGCGTTTCTTATATCAATCCGCGAGAGCCAATTTTCCCAGATGATGCCGACTTAGTCATCTGGATGCAACCCCGTAGAGATGCGACGCAAATCACCCAACTCTTCAGCCAACATTTGGCAAAAGGTGGCAAAGGCCTGGTTGCACTCCAGCATTTTAACATTCAACAACGACAATATAGGGGGTCGGGTTTCCAGACAGTTTATTGGCCCCAACCCCAATACCAAGACCTCAACCCATACCTTCAAAAATTGGGATTGGGGCAGGTGCGCGAAGTGTTGATGGATCAAACCAAGTCGAGATTGAGCCTTGAAACCCAAATCAATCGAACAGCCGTAAGAGAATATGAAGCGCAAGAAGTCAC
>JABIFK010000768.1 GCA_018650745.1 Candidatus Latescibacterota bacterium
CAATACGGGTGAGACGGTGAATATTCCCGATGTATATGAGGCCGAAGGGTTCGATTTTTCGGGCCCCCGAAGATATGACGAAGCGACTGGGTATCGGTCGACGTCTATGTTGGTGGTGTCATTACGCAATCATGAAGGAGATATTATTGGTGTACTTCAGTTGCTGAATGCCAAGCATGAAGATGATGTGATTCCCTTCTCGTCTGATTACGAATCGTTTATTGCAGCATTGGCATCACAGGCTGCCGTAGCCATTACCAATGCGCGATTGATTCAAGAATTGTCTCATTTGTTTGATGCGTTTATCCAAACAACTGCTGCCGCGATTGATGAAAAATCGCCTTATACTGCCGGACATGTGCGTCGGGTCGCCAAATTGACCATGATGATTGCCAAAAGCATTCACGATGCTGATCACGGAATTTGGAAGTATATCCGTTTTAAACCTGAAGAATTAGAGGAATTGCGCATTGCTGCGTGGATGCACGATGTGGGCAAAATGACCACGCCCGAATACGTGGTGGATAAAGCAACCAAATTGGAAACGATTTATGACCGTGTGGAAACCGTTAAAACGCGGTATGAAGTCTTTAAACGAGATGTTGAAATTGCGGCCTTAAAAGAAAAATTAAAACTCACAGAGCTTTCTGGTCAGGATCAAGAAATAGCGGCAATTGATCATCGTGTTCAAGAAGCATTTAACGAGATAGATGCCGAACGCAATTTTATTGTACAGTGCAATACGGGCGGGGAATTTATGGATGATGAAAGCATCCAGCGTTTGGAGCGCATTGCGGAACGAACGTTTGATCTGGCGGGCAAAGCTCAACCGCGTTTGACTGAAAATGAAGTCTACAATTTGTCTATTCGGAAAGGCACATTGACAGAAGAAGAGCGCCAAGTGATTAATAATCATGCGGCTGTGAGTATTAAAATGTTATCTCAGTTGCCGTTTTCGAAGAAATTACAGCGGATTCCCGAATATGCTGGTGGGCACCATGAAAAGCTCAACGGTGAAGGATATCCACTCAAACTAAGTGCCGAAGAATTGCCTCTGCAGGCACGTATTTTAGCTGTAGCAGATATTTTTGAAGCGCTGACGGCATCTGATCGCCCATACCGAAAACCAATGCCTTTGTCACAAGCATTGAAAATCATGGGTTTTATGGTCAAAGATGGTGAGTTGGATGTGCAGATTGTTGATTTGGTAAATGAAAATGGGATCTTGCTGAATTATGCAAAGGAAGAATTAATTGATGCACAGATGGATGTGGGATAAGTTTAGCATTTGTTTCGAATGATGGTGACATGTATCGCTTGGTTCTCTATTGAATCAAGCGATTTTTATTTGTGTACAAAAGGAGTGAGTTCTTCTTTTGTAATCATACCCGTTCGGAGAATGATGGGGGTGTCTTTAGAGATGTCGAGTATTGTGGAGGGCTGAGATTGAGGAGATGGACCGCCATCGATAATAAGATCCAAATGACTACCCAATTGCATGTGTACTTCTTGCGCAGATTGGGCGGGTGGTTGTTCTGAAACGTTGGCACTTGTACTTGTGAGTGGGCCACCCAGTGTTTCGACGAGAGACTGTGCTATGGATGCGCTGGAGTGGCGTAATGCAATGGTGTCTCTGCCTCCGAGTAGTTCTTGGGGGAGCTTGGGGTTGGCTTTAAAAATAAGGGTGAGAGGGCCTGGCCAGAAAGTGTTCATAACCTTTTCTGCTATTGGAGGTATTTCAGATGTGAGCGTGGAAAGATCCGATTTATGACGCAAAAGAACGATCAATGCTTTTTGCGCTGATCGCCCTTTGGTAGCAAAGATACGTGCGAGTGCCTGTGCATTGAATGGGTCAACACCCAGTCCATAAACCGTTTCGGTGGGGTAGGCAATGAGACCGCCCTTTTTGATACAGTCAACAGCTTGTTTGATGTGACCTGGTGTTGGATCGAGGATCATGGGTGGCAGGAGATAGAAGGTTGTTGAGGGTTACTCTTTTGTTTACTTTTTATGGGCGAACAACAGTTTGATTGGCTTCAAGCGCTGAGGCAAAGAGAATGAAGTCGCTCAAGTTTATTGCGCCATCGCTGTTGAGGTCAAAACGCGAGTCTGTGTGTCCAAATGCGTTGACAAAGAGTAAGAAGTCTGAAAAGTCTATTTGACCGTCGGCATTGAAGTCGACGGTTTTTTCTTGGGGTGTAAACAAACTTGGCAGATCAAACTGTATAGAAAGCTCTCTGATTCTATGATTGGAACGATCTGCGATAAGTACTGTGCCTGTGGACGTGATGGCCAAACCTTGGGGTGAGTTGAGGCTGACTGCCAGTGCGCCTCCTTCTTCGAGGTCGAGTTGACCATTGCCTGTTCCGGCTACAGTTTGGATGATGCCCGTATTGAGGTTGAGCAAACGAACACGGTGATTGCCCGTGTCGGCGATAAAGAGATTGCCTTGGTTATCAACCGCCAAACCTTGTGGGCTGTTGAGATCCGCTTGTGTTCCTGGACCACCATCGCCACTGAACGCTTCGTTGCCAGTTCCTGCAATGGTGGTGATGATGCCGTTTGTGTCCACCATACGAATACGGTGGTTTTGTGTATCTGCAATAAAGATACGTCCTAAACTGTCTGCTGCGACGTCTGACACACGGCTAAGGCGTGCTAAAGTGGCTCGCTCTCCATCACCCGAAAACCCATCACTATCAGGGCTCCCGCTGCCTGCAAAAGTGGTGATGATGCCATTGGTATCCACTTTACGCACACGCCGATTAAAGCTGTCTGCAATATATAAATTACCTTGAGAGTCTGTGGCGATACCCAGAGGGGTTTTTAAATTGGCATTGACCGCGGGACCGTTGTCACCCGAAAATTGAGCGATGCCTGAGCCGGCAATTGTGACAATAGAATCGCGTTGGATAAATATTTTACGGATGGTTTGCGCACCAGCTTCTCCTACGAGTAAATCACCTTCAGGCGTTAATGCCAAACCACGCGGTGTGAGTATTGTGGCTTCTGTCGGTGGCCCGTTATCGCCATTGGCAATTGCAAAATCAACCCCCGCAAACGTTTGAATGATGTTGGTTTCCGATTCTACTTTGCGAATACGGTTGTTGTTGGTATCGCCAATATAAATGTTGCCGTGGGCGTCAGCCAATATGGTTTGGGGTAGTTGTAATAATGCTTCTGTTGCAGGGCCACCGTCGCCGTTGAAACCGCCACCAAGGGGTGCAGCTGCACCGGAGCCGGCGATGGTGCGAATGGTGAGCGCGTCGTCACCGAATGGTTTAATGAGTTCAATTTCAACGCGTCCAAGTGTTAAACCAGGAGACTCGGCAATTAAAGAAACATGCCCAGGTGTATTGCCTACGCGATAACGTGCTCCTGCGATGCCGTCTTTGACCGCTATAGAATCACTACCGACAAATATACCTTCACCTGTTTCGATGCGGAATTGAATAGCGCGATCATTGACTAGGACACGTTTGTTTTCGGCTGTGAGTACGGTGGCTGTGAGTATGGCTTCTGATACGCCATTGGCCAGCAGGTTGATGGCGCTGGTTTCGAGCAAGATCTTTGCTGGAGGTAAGGGGAGTTGTTCGGTTATCGAGAGTATTTGGTTGACATTGAGGTTGTCTGTGTCACCCGTAAATTGTTGCACGATACCAGATGGCCAACGCAGGGTCAGCACATCGAGTTGTTGGGCATCATCAACCCCTATTAGAATGCTGCGTGCATTTTGTGAAAGGTACGACGACCCTCCGTTGACTTCTCTTATGGCTTGTTGCCCATTATTGTAACTAAATTCGAGGCGTAATCCTATAGCATCAATACCCGTTTCAGTTGCAATGGGTTGAATACCAATCCAGTTGCCATTGGCTTCTTGATTTTTAAAGAGTGGGTCGGCGCCATCTTGAACGGCCACATAGAG
>JABIFK010000515.1 GCA_018650745.1 Candidatus Latescibacterota bacterium
AAAAACGATCCCCACCACAACAAGGGCCCCAACCAAGCATCCCACGGAATAACGGCACCTGGGGGTTTGCCCTCAAAAAACCACGTCATTTGCCCGCCACTATTAGAAGGCACCGCCCAACGGGGCAAATATTCGAGTAAATATTCCCCCCACCGATTTTCAGCTGTAGCATAATAATGAGGTGCTGCAATGGCACCAATCAACAACCCCATAAAGTTGGCAGCCGGGATAGAGGCACTGATCCATCCCATACAGAATATCACCACCATCTCACCTCGGTGCAAAACCCAAGCCGGTTTTACAACACGCAGCAAAAGATTCAAAGGCAATGCGACCAACGTGAAAACCACCATTGTGGCCATAGGCAAATGCCCAAAAACCATACGCGAAGAATGCACAATATAAGCGGAATAAGTAGGCAGGAGATTGACCAGAATGGAAATAAACGTGCCCAGCATCACAGCGCGTATTGTAATGCCTCGTGATGAGGCCAAAACATCTTCCCCAACCTGCGGGTCTATTTGTTTAGATAAAGCACTCATTGATATCCTCATTTAAGAACATGAAAAACTCAGCATAGAAATTGTCAAAATTTACACAAATGTCAACCAAAAGATAAAGTACGCGTACATATAGGGAAATTGATTGACACCAATGGGACACAAGCTATATTTAGCCCTGCCGATTACTTTGGACTTTTTTTAGGGAGAAGAAAAAAACAATGCGATACAAACGTGTGCTTCTTAAACTCAGCGGTGGCGCTATTTCTGGCCCCCGAGACTCAGGTTTTGACCCCGAATCGCTCGAACACATTGCAGATGAAATTCTCGACCTACACGGCCGAGGTGTTGAAATTGGTATCGTCATTGGTGGTGGCAATATCTTACGCGGTAGTTTGGGGGCCCAATGGGGCATTGATCGTGCCGAAGCCGACAACATTGGTATGCTTGGTACCATCATCAACGCACTGATGTTGCGCGGCGTACTCAATGCCAAAAGTGACGTCGAAGTTCGCGTTATGACCGCCATTCCCATCAATGCAGTTGCAGAACCCTTCATTCGGCTCGTTGCGCGACGCCATATGGACAAAGGCTATATTGTTATCTTTGCGGGTGGCATTGGCAACCCTTATGTCACAACCGACTACCCCGGCATTCAGCGCGCCTTAGAAGTACAAGCCGACGCCATTCTCTTTGCCAAGAACAAAACCAATGGCATCTACACCGATGATCCCAACAAAAACAGCAGTGCGAAGCGATATCACACCATCAATTACAACACCGTGGTACAAGAAAACTTAGGCGCATTAGATCAAACAGCAGTATTGCTGGCGCGCGATCATCATTTGCCGATTCATGTCTTTGATTTTGAACCCAAGGGTTATATCAAGCGTATTGTGGATGGCGAAGATGTGGGCACTTTAATTACCCAAACTCCTGAAGACACTTACGCAGATTAAAAAACCAGAAACGTCTATGTCCAAAATTATAAACCCCATTCGTATCATAAACAGTGCCGCACCCATTCGCATTTGTGATAATGGCGGGTGGACAGATACGTGGTTTGCCAAGTACGGTAAAATTTTCAACATTGGCGTTTATCCTTACGCTGAAGTGCAAATTGAAATTTTCGACCGCGCAGACCGTGAAGACAGAATTATCCTTCACGCCGAAAACTTTGGCGAACGATATGTGGTGCACCCAGAAAATGTCGATTGGGATCGACACCCCCTTCTCGAAGCGGCCATTGAGCGTATGGGCGTGCCAGAAAACCTCGCAGTACAAATCACAATCTTTTCAGAAGCCCCCGCGGGAGGCTCAACAGGAACCTCTGCTGCAGTAACAGTTGCACTCATTGGTGCCCTTGACCAACTTACACCCGGCAGACTCACCCCTCACGAAATTGCATATGTCGCACAATCCGTAGAAACCGACATGCTCAAGCAACAATGCGGTATTCAGGACCAACTCTGCTCGGCTTATGGTGGCATTAACTACATTGACATGTTTGACTATCCAAAGGCCTCCGTCTCTCAAATACACATACCCAATACCACTTGGTGGGAGCTCGAACGTCGTTTGGTCCTCATCTACCTTGGCAAATCCCACAGTTCCTCCAATGTACACGAACGTGTCATCCACGAGCTTGAAGATGGGGGCCCAGACAATCCCAAACTTGAAGTATTACGTACCGCTGCGGAGCAATCACGCGACGCCATCTTTGCCAGTGATTTTCACACGTTGGGCCAAACAATGACGCAGAACACAGAAGCTCAGCGCAATCTGAACCCCTATCTCATTGGCCAAGACGCCCAGCGCATTATCGACATTGCCAAATCGCACCACGCCATGGGCTGGAAAGTAAATGGCGCAGGTGGAGATGGTGGATCACTCACCTTACTTTGTGGCGAAAATGCCTCTGAAAAACGGGCGTTGATTCGAGACATCGAATCGGATAATCCGCTCTTCCAAAACATTCCTATTTACCTGAGCCGCTTTGGTCTACGCATTTGGGAGCAGTAGGCTGATTCAAAATACGATAAAGTCTACAACGTACCTTCATTGTACGCTGGCCAGGCAACACGCCAGAAAACAGCCGCAACGACACATACATTCATCACTTCATAGATCTCACGCCTACCCTCTTAGAAATGGCACCTCACAAACGACCTCAAACTCGCAGCCAAAGCACCGGGTCGCATGAACACACCGTGGTAAAAACAAGCTTGGCAGCCCGTGTCATACATGCTAACTTAAAGCAAGAAGCCTTTGTCCAAACCCATACAACTGTGAGATGATATATGGCGGCTCAAGAAAAGGACCTCAGAATTGCATCAAAATTCAAACAACGCCTCCAAAAGCATGACATTTCAGTTGTGAAAACCATTGTTTTTGGATCCCGTGCAAGAGGAGATGCCGACCGAGAATCAGACTTAGATATCTTGGTCGTCGTTCAAGACAAAACATTGGAGACGGAACGAACAATTGGTACCTGTGCGTGGGAAGTAGGTTTTGAGGAAGAGATGATTATACAGCCCGTCACAATGACGACACAACATCTCCAAGGCCCAGAAAAAGCATCTTTGCTCATGTTAGCCATCAACAAGGAAGGTGTATTGGTGTGAGCACCAAAGATATACAAGTGCTTGTTCAAGGCAGAATGCAACAAGCCAAAGAGTCTCTTGATGATGGGTTCTTTTTGCGCGAAGCCAATCGCAGCAACCGAACCATTGTTAATCGCACCTATTATGCCGCATTTTATGCTGCCTTGGCACTGCTGCAAACAATCAATTTTACACCCCGCAAACACAGCGGGGTTTTGTCATTCTTTGACAAAGAGTTTGTTCGAACAGGTCTCTTTGGCAAAGAGCACTCCAAATCGTTTCACCGCCTTTTCCAATTGCGCCAAAAAGATGATTATGACCTTATTGACACAGTACCAGATGAAGAAGCAGATGAAGCCCTACAACTTTCACAATCTTTTAATAGATGCAATTGAAAACTATCTCATAACCAATCAATATTACCGCAATGATTCAGGAGATGTCTCATGAAAGTCCTAGTTGTTGGCAAAGGTGGCCGTGAACACGCCTTTGTTTGGAAACTCGCACAAAGCAACAAAATCACCAAACTCTATGCCGCTCCAGGCAACCCAGGCATGGCACAACACGCCGAATGTGTCAACATCGAAGACAGCGACTTAGAGGGTCTTGCCGATTTTGCTAAAAAAGAAAACATCGACATCACCATCATCGGCCCAGAGGCGCCTTTAGATGCAGGTATCGTAGACCTCTTTGAATCACGCGGCCTTACCGTATTTGGCCCCACGCAAAAAGCGGCGCAGATTGAAGCAGACAAAGATTATGCACTTGAACTCATGCACAAATACAACGTGCCAACTGCCCCATACGAAACCTACACAGATGCAACCGTTGCCAAAAACCAACTCAAAGAATGGCAACATCCACTCTATCTCAAAGTAAGTGGACTGGCTGCAGGTAAAGGCGCAATTCATTGTGAAACACTTGAAGACTCTTATAAAACCGTAGATGAAGTTCTCGTCGATCATAAATTTGGCAGTTCAGGTGATAAGCTTGTTGCAATGGGCTTTCTTGACGGTGAAGAAGCGTCCATCTTTGGTTTTACAGACGGTAAGGACATTGTCTGCATCGTACCTGCTCAAGATCATAAAACCATTGATGAAGGTGATGTGGGTTTAAACACCGGTGGTATGGGGGCCTACGCGCCAGCTCCTATCATTACTCCCGAACTCTTTGAAGACATTGTCGAACGTGTGATGAAACGCACGGTAGATGCCCTTGCCAAAGAAGGACGCCCCTACAAAGGCATTCTCTACGGCGGCATCATTGTTACAAAAGATGGCCCCCAAGTCATCGAATTTAATTGCCGGATGGGTGACCCCGAAACACAAGCCGTACTCTCACTCATGAAAACAGATCTCATGGACGTCATCACAGCCGTATGCAATGGCACGGTCGCAGATCTCGACATTGAACTCGACACACGTGCGGCCACCACCGTGGTCATGGCCTCTGGTGGGTATCCTGTTGCACACGAAACGGGCTTTCCTATCTCAGGCATTGAAGCGGCCGAAGCACTCGGCGAGGTCACAGTTTTTCACGCAGGCACAAATGTGAAAGACGGCCAACTCGTCACCGACGGAGGGCGCGTGCTGGCGATCAACGCGGTAGGCGATGACATTAGAGCATCTATTGACAAAGCGTATGAGGCTGTTGCGAAGATCAGCTTTAAGGACCACTACTATCGCCGTGACATTGGGCACAGAGTACTTGCACGGTTAGAAGAATGATACGTCTGGCCCTCATCCGACCGTCGCTGAGCTCGGCCACCTTCTCCCACAAGTGGGAGAAGGATGTTTTCGGTTCTTAATTTTTGATTGTTCAAGCCGAATAAAAATCTCTCGTCAAAAATGACAAACAGGAATTAAAGCCATTTGAAATAATAGGAATCACCATGGAAAAATATCGAGCAGCAGTGATTGGTTTGGGTCGCATGGGCAGCACATTTGATGACGAAATTGAACAGGGCGGATCTATCGTTCTGCCCTACTGCCATGCACCAACCTACGATGCACATTCACAGATCGAGCTCATCGCAGGTGCAGATCCGCACGATGAGCAACGTACCATCTTTGGTGAACGTTGGGGGGTATCGGATCACGTCTACAGCGATCATCGCGACATGCTCGCGCAAGAAAAACCGGACATTGTGAGCATTGCCACCACGGCACGCATTCGAGCGCAACTCTTGCTTGATGTGGTTGACGCAGGTGTAAAAGGCATTTGGGCAGAAAAACCACTCGCACTCAGTCTCGAAGACGCCGACAAAATGGTTCAGGTCTGCCAAGAAAAAGGTGTTGCATTGGCTGTCAACTGTGCGCGGCGTTACAACGCCTATTTTGCCGAAACCCGCCAGATGATCGAAAATGGAGACTTGGGTGACATTCTGCAAATCACCGCCTACACGCAATGCGGCTTGTCACACAACGGCAGCCACGCCATTGACACCATTCGTTATCTTGCTGGAGGAAACGTCGATTGGGTTTTTGGTGAAATGGAATCGGATGAAAAGGCCGCCGCAGATGACGACCTCATGGGCAATGGGTATTTTGCGTTTGATAACGGTGTACGGGCCTATATGCGCGGCATGCCAACCGGTGTCGCCGCGTGGGAGTTTGACATCATTGGCACAAAAAAGCGTGTACGCACATCGCCCAACGCACTTGAATTTGAACTTCTGCAAAACATACCTGGCGGCCCTAGAGGGCGTGGCCTCAGCGCACGTTCTCCTTTTCCTCAATCCGCACGTCCAGAAGGCATGGGCATCACCATTGTAAACGATCTCATCAGTGCCATTGAAAACAACCATGCCCCTCGGTGCTCCGGAGAAGATGCGCTCAAGGCACTCGAAATTGCCATTGCACTTCGCGAATCACATCGACAAGGTGGCAAACGTATCAATCTCCCAATCCAAGATCGCAGTCTAAAAATTCTATCAAGTGAGATTCACGCAGATCACACCCCCGCACGGGTGCGACGCCTGCAAAATGATTAGCGTGTATCCGGCTTGCAAAGCATAGCGGCAAACGCATTCAAGCGAATGCAAAATAAGCCGCAAGAGACCACAGCCATGTTTTCCAAAAGCATTCGCCGCATTCATATGTATCTCGCGCTCTTTTTGGTGCCGTGGGTATTGATGTATGCCCTAAGCACTATAGTGATGAACCACCGCCACTTCTTTCAGGAATGGTATCATCACGAGCCTACCGAATGGACATTGGAACGCGAAATACCGTATACTGCAACCTTTGCCCCAGACACCAAACGTTGGATTGTGGCCGACCAAATTCTCAGCGATCTGGAAATCGAGGGATCACACCGAGCCAATGGACGCCTCGACCGCACCATCACCATTACCCGCAACAACACTGTCACGCCGCAACGCATCACTTACGACCCCAAAAAACAGACACTCAAAATCGAAAACCAAACCTTTCGCGCAAATGTTTTTCTCGAACAGATGCATCGCCGAAGGGGCTACAATCAATCTTACTTCACAGATGACCTTTGGGCCATTACAGTCGACCTTTTCATTCTATCCACCCTCTTGTGGGTTGCTTCAGGTTTGTGGATGTGGTGGGAACTCAAAGTAACACGTAAGTGGGGTGCGGTTAGTATGATCTCTGGTATTGCATTATTTACCCTCTTCCTCTTTACGATCTAATGACATTCAACCACCTCAATCGTCGTCTACACCTCTATCTCGCCCTTGGGCTCTTGCCTTGGTTTTTGATGTATGGCATCAGTGCCATCCCCTTTACGCGTAATGCCTACTTCAACAGCCTCTACAAAGATGGCGTGCCCATGTGGACCACGCGAATAGAACAAGCTTATGACCGTCCGGCACCCGACAATCGCCGGCCCGACACGCTTCAGAAATTTGCCAAAGAAGTCGTTACTGATCTCAACCTTAAAGTCACCGGCTCACTCGGTGCATATCAACCCAACAACAGCCGCATCACTGTCTACCTCGTCGATTTTTGGCACCACACCCGCATTACCTACAATATAGCCCAACAAAATATCAGAGTCGAAGACAAGCGATTTCGATGGGATCAGTTTTTTACCACCTTGCATGCTCGAGGCGGTTACCACCAGGATTCTTTTTTAAACGACCTGTGGGCTTTTGTGGTCGACTTTGTCGCACTCGGCTTTTTGATTTGGACAGCTTCGGGGATTTATATGTGGTGGCAATTGAAGCAAACCAGACGATGGGGTTCTCTTGCCTTAGGCGGAGGATTCTTGTCGTTTCTGGTTTTCTTATTTATGTTATAACATTCCGAGAGTCTAAAAAGACAACGCATCCCATTCAATTTCTATGACTAAAATTTCGATTCAAAATACCAGCTGGTATCTCAACAATCAAATCACCTATCCGGGCGCACCCGCCGAGGGTTTGCTTATGAATGTGCGCATGGTCAATGCCACATTTGAAGACCGCAACCGCACAGACTTTGATCCCACCGCCAACACAAATACCTTCATCGGGCACATACCTAATTATTATGACCACGGTATACGCGCCTTCACCCTCTGCTTGCAAGGGGGCATGCCCGATTATGAAGGTGCGCTCAATTCGGCGTTTAACCCCGACGGGTCCTTGCGCCAAGACGACCTCAATCGTGTAGCCAGTGTCATTCACGCCTGTGACCAACAGGGGATTGCGATTATCTTAGGTTGTTATTATCAGCGTCAAGACCAAGTGCTTGAAAATGCCGATGCCATTCGCCAAGGCGTAATCAATACCGCACGTTGGGTCAGCGAACAAAAATACAGCAATGTCATGATTGAGGTTGCCAACGAATATGCCCATCGCGGGTTTACGCACGACATCACCCGTGACCCAGAGGGACAATCAGAACTCATTCAATTGGCCAAAGAAACAGCCCCCCAACTCATTGTCACAACCAGTGGCATGGGCAGTGGCCGCATGGCACCAGCCATTGCAGAAGCAGCCGACTTTTTAATCATCCACTTTAACAATACCGACATTGCAGATGTACCAGATCGCATCAACGCACTCAAACACTTCGAGAAACCAATCCTGTGCAATGAAGACACCAAAATCAATGCGCGTGGCGCCGAAGTGGCCAGCCTGTGTGTACAACACGACTGCTCTTGGGGGCTCATGCGCAGCCGTGTTAATCAAAGCTATCCCTTCGTCTTTAGCGGTGCCAATGACGACCAACAGACCTATGCACGCCTTAAAGAACTCACCTCAATAGAGAACTCATGATCAACGGCCTCCCACTCCATCTCACGCTCACATTTATCGCGACAACACTCATCACACTCGTGTTCCTATTTATCGCGCTCAAAATCGGCTCCCGCCCAGTCCACAGAGCAATCTACCCGATCATCATCGTGTGGACGATTGGACAAGCCATTTTAGGTGGGTTGGGCTTTTATCTCGATTTTGACGCCAATCCCCCCCGATTTCTCTTGGCAATAGGTCTTCCCATACTGCTCATCATTTTTGTACTCATCAAATACCCGCGCGTTCTTTGTGGCCTGCCCCTGCGCCTGCTCACCTTCATGCATATCATTCGCATTCCCGTAGAAATCATCCTCTTTGGTTTATACCAAGAAGGCCACATTCCACGCCTTATGACCTACGAAGGTCGCAACTTTGATATCCTGGCCGGTATGACGGGACCACTTATAGCCCTCATTGCCTTTCGTGGCGGGATCCAAAAGCAACTCTTAATTTTCTGGAATATTATTGGTTTGGCGCTCTTACTCAATATTGTCGCCAACGCCGTGCTCTCTACCCCATTGCCTTTTCAACAATTTGCATTTGAACGCCCCAATGTGGCCGTTTTTTACTTTCCGTTTATCTGGCTCCCCGCAGTTGTCGTACCTGCCGTCTTCTTTGCACACCTCACCAGCTTATTACACCTCATCCGCAAATAGCAAACCGCTTGCACCGCAGAAATAAATACCCTACCTTGTGTGTTCATCAATCATCATTGAACACAACAAAGAGGTTTGTTATGTACGATCCGATCAAGGCACAAGAAGGACTCACGCCCGACTTTCTCAAAAACATTCAAAACCAAATCGAATCTGTCATACTCAGCAAAGCATCGGCCTACTTTACCCCCGAAGGCACGGCCTACACACAAAACAATCCTGCGCTCAAAAAAGGAGAGATGGTTGTCAATTTTTACGACTACCAACCTTGTTGCGCGTCGGTTTTGGGTCTTCTATCGGCCAATGGAAATGAAGAAGCCCTCACCATCGTTCGCCGCTTAATTGACAACGTGCGTTATTACATTGGTGAGGCGCGCGAAAAAGAAGGATTCTCGAACTCACTACGGCGCTCTCAGCTCCATCTTGTCATCGCCTACGAACGCCTCAAAAACATACTGCCCGAATCTGAAGCCAGCGAATGGGCCAAGGTATTAACCCAATCAGGCGCAGATATGTTGGATCACTTTAGCAACCTCCAAGAGCGTGTGCCCGCCCTCGATAATCGCGGATTTGGCACCGGTATCAACCACGTGGCGATTGCTGCTGAAGGCATTTACAAATCGGGTGTGGCACTCAACCGCACAGATTGGCAAGATACAGCATCGGCATTCAACGACCGTCTCATCGCCTACGGTCACCCAGACGGATATTTTGAAGAACACACCAACGATGCACGTGAAGGCGGCCCAAGCTTGGTTTATACGCCACTCACAGCAGGGTGTGCCAATCTCATTGAAATTTGGCGCGGCCAACGCGACCAGGCTCGATTTGAAACGTGTGGCACATTCTTTCGCAACTTTATGGACACACACTTAAAAACGATGCCTTTTACCGATGAGCGCGCCAATCCCCACGGGTTGGGCTGCTACGGCATTGCCATTCACGCACTCTCACCCGAAGGTCGCGGCCTTCTGCGCTTGCACTTAGATCAAGTCAATTTCGAAAACATGAGCCTCGAATACCTGGCCCGTCTGCACCTTGAAATTGATCATATGGAAACAGGTAACGGTGCTGTTCCCGAACCGCTCCAAGACAGACAGTATCGCATCACAATGCCTTTAGGTGTTGTGCACGCACAGAGTTGGACAATGGGTTTGTCTGCAATGAAAGCCCTCAACCGAGAAACGTCACCCAACAGCGATTATGCCCTCGACCGACAAACCTTACTCTTTCTTTCGCACCCAGAAGCCGGCACACTCATTTCAGGTACCAAATCCAAACACGACGTCGGTTGGTCCACAGTGCGCAAAGGAGACGACGCCTACCCCGTTCGCACGGGCGAATTAGACATTCAAACGGATCGCGCAACGGCTATCGTTCATTACGAAACATTTACGGTAACCGCCACGTGGATCTTTGGTGAAGAGCCTCGCCTTGTATTTTCTACCGATTCACCCGACACGCTCACCACCCAATTGGTGCTCGAAACCCCCATGGGTACCCCTTTCACAATTGATGGCAACACAACCGCCACCTTCGGCGACGACGCATCTACCATTGACGGTGTCACCACCGTTGCAACCGAAAAGTGGGGCATCACTGCAGACCAAGCAGGTCGCCTCATTTGGTACGTGGCCCCCTTTAATCCTTATAGCGACGGCAACAAGAGTACGCCCAATACACGGCGCCCCGTTTTTGCAGTTGACTGGACCAACCATCTCGAATTCACATTCCGTACCCCCTTATGAGTGAAACCCATTCTTCACGCTTTCACGGCATTCTCACACCCTTAGGCAACGCAGACTTTCGCAACCTGCTCATCAGCAACACCCTCTGGTGGCAGGCCATGTGGATGGAAATGATAAGGAGGGCCACATAATAACCCAATGCGCCTAAGACGGCAATGAGTGTGCCGCTGGCAAAGGGGCCTGCCACACGCGAGATATTTTGGGTGAAGCTTTCGAGCAACATTGCGTCTACAATGCGATTTTTTCCTACA
>JABIFK010000613.1 GCA_018650745.1 Candidatus Latescibacterota bacterium
CTCATTGCTGCCTATTTCATTGGTGACCTCACAGTCCACATACCCATCATGCTTTTTTGGACCTTCGCTGTCTTTTTGTTTGAGCCGCGCCAAGCCAAACGCCTTTTTGGTTTTATTGGTGCTGGCGGTACGCTGGGCTGCATCGTCGTTGGTTTTATCGTCAAACCGATCTCGGTAGAATTTGGCACCCCAGCGCTTATAATCCTTATTATTGCATTGCTCACTTGCTTTGTTATGCTTGTAGTCGCCCTATCTCGAACTGAATCACATCGCTTCCCCTCTCCGAATGGAAAGAAAAAGCCCCTCCCTCAACTTCAGCAGTATATCCAGCATTTCAAAACCCCACAGATTCAACACCTCATAGGTGTTGTTTTTGTTGCAAACATTGTCCTAGCCCTCATAGACTACCAATTTAAGGCCGGGGCGCGTATGCAATACGCACCAGCAGATCTGGCAGGCTTTTTTGGGGACTTTTATGCCTACACCAGTATAGTTGCACTGGTTATCCAACTCTTTTTGGTGCATCAGATATTGCAAAGAGGGGGTATCAGACTGGGTCTGTCTTTGCTCCCGTTTGGCATTCTGATTGGCTGTATTGGCATTCTTATCACCGCACAGTACACCTGGATCCTTATCACCAAGATCATGGTGCAATTCTTTCTGTTTACGATAGACATCGCCGCAGTCCAAATGCTTTTCATGAGTATTCCAGCATCTTCGAGAAACCAAGCCCGTGCATTCACTGATGGCATCATTAAACCCATAGCGATTGCAACAACGGGGGTAGCCCTTGTCGCGTTGGTGCATTACCTGCCCTTGTATTATTTGGCAGCCGGAGGCGTGGTACTTTCCATTATTTGGCTCATTCTGGCCCACACCAACAGCAAAGCTTACATCTTTGCGCTCATCGAGTCTTTGGACGCAAAAAAGTTTGATCACTCTACCGAAACCACACCCTTTCAAGACCACACGTTGGTTGGGTATATTCGTGAAGCTCTGCGGACAGCCCCTGATCAAGATATTTTATATCTGCTCTCAATAACTAACGAAATCTCAGAAGAAAATTGGACAGCCGACTATCGCAAGCTCATAGACAATGAAAACCCAGAAATTAAGATCAGGTGCATACAGCATTTAGCGAAACATGGGGACCCAACAGATATTCAGGCACTTGATCGTGGTCTAAAAAGTTCTACACCTTCTGTTCGTGCTGAAACCATCAGCGCCATTACCATGTTGGGCTCAGCAGAAGTCACAGATAAAATTGAACCCTTTCTCGATGATCCCTCACCCCTCGTTCAAGCATCTGCTATTGCCAGTTTGGTCAATCAAGGAAACCTCGATCAACAGAGCCATGCCGGCATCAGATTTAGAGACCTGCTGCACTCGAAAGCAGTAACTGACAGAGTTGCCGCAACAAAAGCCCTTGCTGATATCCATGACTCAACCTTGAATAGATCCCTGACCAGTTTGTTACAAGACCCTTCCATAGAAGTCCAGACAGCTGCATTAAAAACATGTCTTGTGCACAAAGACATTGCCTTACTCCCCGTTTTGGTTCCCCTACTCTCAGATCCCGAAGTCGGCCCACTGACGTCGCAGATATTATCCAGCTTTGGCCCAAAGGTTGTTGATCACCTACTGCCATTACTCAAATTAGCTCACGAGAGCAAGATCCTGCCAGAACTCATCGAGATTCCGGGTGTGCTATCTGCAATTGGTGATACAAGAGCCTTGCCCGTGTTATTAACCGCTTCAGAATATCCCAATGCGCTTCTGCGTAACAAATGCATACAGGCTTACGCAACCTTGCTCAAAGCCACTCCCCCCAACCAGGGCGCGTTAGCAGAGACACACGCCCAAATAAAGAAAGAGATGGCTCAAGCAAAGCGCCGTCAAACGGAAATCAATAACAATCTCAATACACAAGGAACCGTATTATTAACCGACGCCCTGAACCATATATGCTCGAACCATTTGAGAAATGCCTTCCTTCTGATCGACGCCATTTTGCCCAATGTAGACATAATGGTTATATTCGAAACACTTGTGCACAACGGAACAACCAGCAACAACGCGCTTGAAATTTTGGACAACATCTTACCCAAACAAATAAGAAACGAAGTCATTGATTTTTTTGATGCGCTTCGAATTGACAAAAACAACCTGAATCATGTCTTGGAATTTGAATCGTTCTTAGAATCAGAAAGTGACATTTGGGTCATATGTGGCATCCTAATGGCCACGATCGAAAACCAAAAGACCATAAACGACGACGGATTGACCCCCTTTCTGAATCATCCAAACCCAGTCGTCAGAGAGACAGCCCTTTATACATTGCACAAACAAAAAAACACCCAAGTCTTAGGTGCACAATGCCTGCGGCTAAAAGATGACACGAATCAAGCCGTCCAGCGTCTTGCCCGGGATTACTTAGACGAATTAGAAGTCACACCCATCACAAACTCCGAAAATTGATATGATTCTTGTACAAAAAATACTCTTCTTAAAAAATGTACCTTTATTCTCGAGCATGCCCCCAAATGAATTAGGCTACTTGGGCCACATTGCCGAAGAGCACATATTTGACACGGGCCAAAAAATCATTACACAAGGCGAACACGGAGAAAGCCTTTATCTCATTGTAGAAGGTAAAGTCTCAATCACACAAAATGGAAAGCAAGTGGCGGAGCTGTCAGAAACTGATTATTTTGGCGAAATGAGCATATTGGATGGCGAACCACGATCTGCCTCCGTTGAAACTCTGACAAACTGTTTCATCCTGTGTATCAGCAAAGAAGACTTTTATGGTATCTTGTCCCGACACAGCGAGGTTGCACTTCACGTTATCAGAACACTGACACAACGCCTACGCCAATCATCTACACACCCTCCCCCACCTCAATAATTCCAGAACCCATTTTCGATTGTAGTCGCCTAGTTTGCAAGCACAACTTTTGCCCAAAACCAAGAAACAGAAAAGCCCACGTCAACATGATTGACATGGGCCTTTCTTGTTAATTTGATAAGGCTTAGGCGAGTAAATTTAAGGCTTGTTGACGATTGACGTTTTGTTGTGCCAATACTGAAATGCTTGCCTGGGTCCGAATGCGGTCGCTCGCCAAACGGCTGGCTTCTAATGCAACATCAGCATCGCGAATAATAGATTCTGAGGCCTGAAGATTCTCAAGAGCCTGTTCATTTGCACGAATTGAAAAACCCAATCGATTTTGTAGCGCTCCAATATCGCTTCGCTGGACAGATACTTGGGCAATCGCATTATCCACGGCCGAAAGTGTTTGTTGTGCCCCACTTTGCGAAACCACAGATTGGCTGCTCAAATTGAGTTCTGGTCCACTGGCTTGAAGCGCGGAGATGTTAATCTCGACCTGGTTCCCATCACCTGGATTTGGGCCGATTTGAAATGATTCTTGCCCACTGGGAGATGTTTGAGCCAAACGATCAACCTCAGCGGTCAACTGCGCAAACTCAGCTTGAATGCTGGATCGATTGGCATCGGTCAGTCCAGCACTCGAGGCTTGGACCGACAATTCCCGTAAGCGTCCTAAAATCGCGTTGGTTTGATCCAATGTGCCATCGGCCACTTGCGTTTGATTAATTGCCATTTCTGAATTACGAATCGCCTGCGAAACCCCTGATACATTGGCCCGCAAGCCTTCACTAATTGTTAATCCTGCCGCGTCATCTGAAGCTTGTCTAATCCGCAACCCTGAAGATAATTTAGAAATCCGATCGGCCAACGCCCGATTGTTCACTTTTAGCGAGCGCTGAAGCCCCACACTGGCACTGTCCCGATTAATCCGTAGTGGCATAACAACCGTCTCCGAGTAAGAGATCCCACATTACCGAAATAGTAGTTCTATAACCCTACCGGTACAAAATAAGCACGCATTACAACAATTAAGATAAGAACATCATATATAAAATCAACCTATAATAGGTCATTTTCCCAAATAATCATCAGGGCCCCCAAACTTGCTGATCTCATACACAATTATCCTAGCCAAAGGAACCCTACTTGGGTTGTGGTGTAGGCCCCGTGCTGGGCTTCGATCACAGATCACCCCGACAAGGCTATTATCCTGCAAATAAAAGCTTAAGAATCAATGGCCAATATCTAGCGACACGCTCACTTGACCATCGCGTACATCTAGGCGCGGAACGGTTCGGTCCCGCGCGTCACGCTCAGGACCGCGCATAACTGTAAGTTGCTCTTCTGTCATACCCTCAACCACATTGCCCCATCGTTCTTGAGGGTCTATCACACCTTTGCCCCAATTAGAATTGCGTGATTGGTATTTGATCAACACACCTCGGCGCTCAATGGGGTTTTTCCACGCCAAAGCACCGTGAGTACACCCTCCGTCCATAAAGAAAAGGACATCACCAGCTTTCATAGCAGGCTGCACGACCAACCCCATCGTGTCGTCGCACGTTCGAATACCTGGGGGCATTGCATATTGGGTTTTGTGGCTACCCGGTACTGCGGCAAAACCACCCAAACCTGCCTCGACATCACGCAATTGCCAGGTAATTGTGATGGTTTCGGCATAACTGCGTCCGTTCTTAAAGTAGTATCCGCGGGATGGACTCATCGGTTCATTGCCGTCGTGTAACGCATGGCCTGACGTTCCTTCAACAGCGCAAAACACCGTTGCCCCATCCGCCCGATACCCCCCACCCTTCATCCAATTCAACCTTGCCACCACTGCCGGATGCGCAATCATTTTTCGAAAGGGTTCATTATATGGGTCTGGTAAATCGAGAAGCCCAGACAAAAGTGGACGCCCGGTACCAGCTTGCGTTTTCGATCCGCGTGCCAGCTCAGACCCCACCACCACCCGATCTTGGAATTCATCGACAGCCGCATTCGCTTTCGTCAACCAATCGACATCCATGACACCCGGCACAATCAAATAACCATTGAGGTCCCAAGAATAGAACTCTTTATCATCAATTGCAGAATTTGGATCGCGGACATAGATGGAAGGATGTATTCGTTCTGGGCTTTTTTCCACCCAAGTTTTTTTGCCATCAGTGTTCAACATGGGCTGGGGATTTGCGTCGGTGTGCCCGGGGCGGTTCAGAATTGCGCGGTGCTCGGGTGGTGCATCCTTTGTCCATTCAGGCAAATAATCCTCATCGGCTCCTGGCCCAGGTCCATTGGATTGAATGGCCGCACGCCCAGCATACCAATAGCTCAACAACCGTTTTGAGTTATTAGCCCACGGAAGAACACCTTGCAATGTTGTCTCGGCCAACAAAAACAGATCACCAGCCTTGAGCACAGGCTGTTTGACAAGCCCCATATCGTCTTGAAGGGTCGCCAAATCTACTGGCGTTTCAACATTGCTCTTATGACTGGCTTGTACGACATGCAATCCACCATCGCCTTCCTCAACATCCTCTAATACCCATATGGCTTTCAAGCCTTGGCAAGATCGTCGGTTCTTCTGAATATAATACGCGCGCGAAGGGTCTCTGGGTTCATCTCCCCCGGTTAACACAGAACAACCTTCACCCTCGCGATTGCCCAAAAGACGAGGCGCCTGATCCAATCGAAACCCGTGTCCAATCAATTGGTTCAAATACCAAACCAATTGGGGATGGACCATCAAATTTCTGAAAAGTTCACGATTCTGTTTCGCCCACCCCAACATACCTTCAGTTTCTCCCACCGTGGTAAGAGCATCATTGATGCGGTTGACTTCTTGTTTGTTCAATACCCCGGGAATATGCAAATATCCAGCCACGTCAAATGCATAATTTTCTTCATTGCTCATTTCTTCACGATCCATCCCAAACTCCTTATAAATCCATACGATTGTCTTGATCAGAGAAACCAAGATCACGCTGTAGTGCCTCGTTTGTGACTGAGAAGCCAGTTAAAAAAATCGGGATTTTCATATGTTTCTGTCCAGGAATCATGCCCTGCCTCAGGATAGACAGTAAAAGCCACATCTCCGTTGAATTTCTCTAGAAACGCCACCAGACGTTGTGATTCCTCAATTGGAACCGTCGTATCTTTTGCTCCGTGGAACACCCAGGTGGGTATCTTTGCTTGAGCGATTCGCCTTGCATGTTGTCGTGTCCCACCACCGCAAATAGGTGCAATTGCTGCAAACCGGTCCGCATAATCCCCAGCCAAAGCCCAGGTACCATACCCGCCCATACTCAACCCCGTAACATAGACCCGGTCCAATACCTATCCAAGGGGATAGGTATTGGATTCATCGTACCCTTTAGGTAAATATCGCAGATAGTTGAGCTGATAAATCTGAGTTACTTCCTTTTTGAACGACTCAGCTGTTTGCGGTGCCACAACATACCCTCCTCAATAACAATCATTCCACTTCAACTTACCCTTGCTTGCGATACATCACTAAGGGCTTGCGCGTATTGGACCAACCAACATCTTTTCGGTGCAATGCCAAATAAAGAAATCAATTGACGAAAATTGCAAATCACTCTATTCTTGCACGATACAACATCAACCTAAACGAAACAACACAAACTTGTAATAGGACCAATCACATGAACAAACCTATAAAGATGGCTGTTATTGGGGTCGGACGCATTGGTGTTTTTCATGCCAAACATGTACAAGAGATTGCGCGAGAAACAGGCAAATGTGAACTTGTCGCAGTTGTAGACACCTACAGCGATACAGCGCAACGCGTCGCTCAGGAACTGCAAACAGACCAAGAGGCAAAAATCCACGCTTTCAACTCGGTTCAGGATCTTGCACAGGCTGACCTTATCGACGGTGCATTTATTGCTTCGCGCACAGATGCCCATGAACCAGATGCTCGGAACCTCATTGATGCGGGTTGTCGGGTTTTGTTGGAAAAACCTTTAACACACTCCTTAGACTCTGCCCAAGCCTTCGTGAACTATCTCGACGCAGATGAAGGCAGAAGTCAAGCCCTCATGCAAGCTTTTATGCGTCGTTTTGATGCTCCGTTGATGAAAGTAAAGGAGCTACTCGAACAAAAGGTGATTGGGAAAATCTTTAAAATAACATCCATTCTTGAAGACCCTGCGCCGCCACCAGTTGGGTATAGCAGCCCAGGTTTGCTCACTGATATGTCCGTTCACAACTGCGATGAAATTCTCTGGCTCTTAGACGGCCCATTGCCTGAGTATGCCGCCGCATTTGGGTCAAACTTGCACAACACATTCGTGAGTCCAGTCGAAGAAGACTACGACGATGCATATTTACAGATGTGGTTTCCTGGCAATCTCATTGGGCAAGTGCAGGTCAGTCGGAATCACGTGGCAGGATACCGCAACGAGTCATGGGTCTTTGGCGACAAGGGCGTGATCCATATTGGCAACTTTCAAGAAGATCCACTCAGCGTCACAGTAGAAGCCTACAGCCCAAAAGGGGTTATTGCTAAGGAAATCTTCGCGTTGAGAGATTATGGAGACGATGTGCCAGTATTCATTAAGCGCTTTGGCGAAGCCTATAAAAACGAACTCACGTTCTTTCTCGACAAATGTCTCAATGATGCCCCATTTGGGGTCACCCACAAAGATGGCCTCAATGCGATGCGTGTGGCACTTGCGGGTGCTGAAGCGATTCGTCCGAAAGAAAATGGACTCAAGATTAATTATTAATGATCGGACCAGAGCCTAACAGGTTACATCTTTTCCATCGCTGCCAAACACAGCCAATCGTGCTCCCTGTTCGTTTTTTTCCACACTCGAAGGGACATAGTGTAGTTGCAGTGCACGCCGGCGTTTGTCGGAATGATTCGCGGGTGTACCGTGGTGCAATCTCCCATGCCACAGCAGAACTCCCCCAGGAGACAGCGGTACAGCCGTAATGCGATCTCTCGCAACATCTGTATCACAGATCTGCCAATCACGGCGGTTAAAATGTACCACAGGCCCATCCAGATGACTTCCCGGAATCACATGCATACACCCATTCTCGGGTGTGGCGTTATCTAAAGCAACCCAAGCACTGACAATGCATGTATCAAGGGGTAAATCGAAATATGCGTGGTCTTGGTGCCAAGGTTTTTCTCGACCAATTCCTGGGGGTTTCAACATAGCTTGGTTTGCGAAAAGTTTAGGGGACTCTCCCATGACTTGGGTCAAAATTTTCAACAGTTTTTCATTTTCACCCAGAACATCTAACCGTGTATCAAAACCTACAAAGCGGGTTAATTTCCTAACCAATACCTCGCGTTGTAAATCGTCACCATTTGCAAGATAATCTCGAGTGCCTTTCTCAAATTGAACACCTTTAAAATCCTCTTTTTGCCCCGCGATAAGATGAGATACCGCATCTATAGCTCCCTCAACTTCATCTTGAGAAAACGCGTTCTGTATCGATAGAAATCCCTGCTTGTGAAATTCTCCAATATGTTCGTCTGTTACTGCGCCAAACCCGTCAATTGAGTTGGCTAAATCCGTGTGTACATACAAACCAGGATCGTATCCATCAGGGCCATACTTGTCTTCGAGAAAACCCGCCTTATCCATTTCCGTCTCCCAATTTGTATTTGAATACCTTAAAAAGAGGTGCGTTCATGCTTAACCTTGAAATAGTATCCCCAACTGAAGTTGACAACGCCACATATATCTTCCAACGCGACGGTTTTGTTGCGATTGAAAATGCACTTACAGACGAGCAATTTGAAACGATCCAAAACGGAGCCGCTCGTGTTGTTCAAGAACAAACCGAAGCCATTGCCCTAGACAAAGCAAACAGAGGGTTTGCTAGGTATTCCTTTGGATCTCAAGTACACCACCCAGAATGGGCGATGCTCTGTGACCTGCCTACAATTCTTCCGATTATTGAAAAAATATTCAACAGCAACAAATTCATCTCAAGCGGTGGTGGTGGCGATTATTCATTGCCTGGTGCAAAAATCCAACACCTCCATGTAGATATGCCCGACCATATAAATGACCCACAGAATCGTGTCACCATCATGGATCTACCCACGCCGTTCATCGTTGTGAATTTTCCAATGATAGACTTTTCGGAAGCCAACGGTGCGACCCGTTTTATCAAAGGAACACATCGATCTCGACACCCCGTACCAAAATTGGAAGAAGAACCGGATTGGATGAAATCATCAATTGCGTGTGCACCGAAAAAGTCTGCCCTCATTCGTGATGTGCGCTGTTGGCATGGGGGCACGGCCAATACATCGACAGATACCCGCATCATGACCAGCACCGGATATTATGCACCTTGGTTTCGCAGACCTGGAATGGGAAGAGACATGCCGCGCGCGATCTATGACACGTTGTCTGGCTGGGCAAAAGAACTTTGCAGTCACCTCGTGGTAATTGATTAATATCACACGAGGACCCAGAACCTTATTTTTCTATATTTACGCGCACATTGCCACTGTGATGCGAATCTAAAATCCCAAGCATCACCTGCAATGTCTTACGCGCTTCTTCTGGCGGTGAAATCAGCGTGCCTCCCTTTTCCAATACATCAACCAATTCTGCCACAGCACCACTTTGCTTGGCATACATAAACTGATCTTGTACCAAAGGGGCGTGAGACCACCATCGAGAATTAGGTTGGGGTGTAATCAACTCACTCTTTTGATCAGAGATTTCAATGCGTCCGTCTTCACATGTCAAAGACAATTTCGAACCCGGAAATTCAGCCTTATAAAAATTGACAAACGCGCGCACACCATTGTCAAATTTCAGATAGGCCGACGTATATGGATCCGTTGCTGGGTCGTGTCCGCCATCACCTTTATACTCTGTAAAGTGTTCAAACCCGTCTTCCAAATCTGCCATAACCCACGATGGATTCCCACCTGCAAAAAAGCACACCATGTCGATCAAATGTGTTCCATTTCGAAACATCATAGCTCGGGGACTAAACATCTCACAGACAATGGTCCGCAGTGGACCTATCTCACCAGATGCAATCATACTCCGCGCCTGCAAGTAGCTTGGGTACCACCTTCGAGAGTGCTCAATCGAAAGCAAAACATTGTTCTTTTTTGCTGCCTCAATCATGACATCAGCATCTTCCAACACTGTAGAGATAGGCTTCTCGCATAAAATAGCCCGCGCGGAACTTTCTGCTGCTGCTACCGTAACTTCGCGGTGAAAGTGATCTGGCGTTACCACACTGACAATGTCAGGCTGTTCCTTATCCAACATTTCTTGATAATTCGTGTACGTCTGAACATTTGGCCAAATATCCCCCCATCGATCACAAAACGTATCCAACATACTTTGTTGCAAGTCACAAACCCCCACCACTTCTGTTTGAGGATGGCGATGGTAAGCCGAAGCGTGAGAGTTTGGCATTGCACCATAGATAGGATCTGACGATTCTGTGGGTCTTGCAGCCCCAATGCCAGTGAGCCCCACGATAACCGCTTTGTATTGTTTCGTCATGCTGTCCCTTTCCACTTGCGCACTTGTCTACGCCAAAGTTTGTCCACTTCATCTCGAATTGTTTGTACATCCTTCCACCGGTCTGGAAATACGGACAAAAAATATCCTGGTGGGCCTTGCTCGGGACAAACAAACATCTCTCGACCAGAACCAGCCACGCCCAACCAAGTCTCGATCACTTGTTCAGCAAAAGGCAACCAGTCCAAAAATTCGGGTGTCAACCCTCCCTTGCCATTACACGCAGGAATTTGCGCGTGGTGTCCATTAAAAGGCCTAAAATGAAATTGCTGGGCCAATTGGATCAAATCAACGCGTTCAGCTAATCGAGGCCAATAGTTGGAAGGGGCCAGATGTTTGATCACAGCAGGGTGCGAAAAGTCGAACGTCATCTTCAATAACTTCTTCTCTGCCTTCTCAAAGCCGGCAGCCAAAGCGTAGGCTTTTTCAGGCGTTTCCGTGCACGTGTCGCGATGGACCTCAATTGCTACATCCATCTCCAAGTCTTCGGCCGTATTCATGATTCTCCGAGCCAATGAGACTGCCCGCTTGGTAGGTGTATCGTGATCCAACATTTGCACGTTTACACATCGTGCCCCTGCGGCCTGAATAGCCTTAAGTTTCGGTTTGACCTCTTTTGCCAAACCCATATCAACCGTGGCTGCAAAAATCAGCCCATGTTTGGCCACCAGCTCTGAGGTGACCACCGGCACCCGACCTAAAAACCCATCAAAACCTGCTTTTTTTATACGGGCCATTTTTTCATCAACAGTCCACTCACCCTTTTTTCCACCATAACCCGTAAGCGACCACAAACTGGCCATATGACGGATCTTGGGTTTCTCAATTCTTTTTTGCTTTCCCATAACCATCCTCCATTCCACTTGCCTAAAGTTTATCCGGCCGTTCCCGAAACAGAAGGCTGCAAACCTGTATCGGATGCCTTTTGTATAAATGCTTCACGCACAGTTTGCAGCGTAGCCCCCTTCATCTCAAGACCCAAATCATCTGCGATCTCTTCAATCAAACTCAAAGCGTCCGTGAGAACGCCCTTGCGCCCTTTCGTGTTCGTATCGTCAGACCAGAAATTCACCATATTATGCGTCAAGAAACACACATGTTTTATCAATTTACCGTCCCCAACCTGACGACCGACTTCTTGCCGAGTGGCTTTCGCGATCTCTTCAGCAGTCGCACTTTCAATACGAACATCGCCCACCCCTGTCCAATGATCACCAACCGATTGATCACTTGTTAAAGGCACTTCAACAAAATCCAAGTCTCCTGGCACTTGCCGAAACGCCCTGTGTGCAAAATGCACATCCAAGTGGGCTCCTTTCCAACAGGCCTTAAACCGCGGGACAGAGCGCCCCGGTTGACTCACGCTCCCATGCGTGAAGCCCAGCTCGCACAGTACCCGGAACGTATCATCATTGGCCGAGAAGTTCCCACCCCGAAAGGCCCTCGGAATATCTCCTAAAGAATCGCCAACTTGGTCCAAGACTTCGGCCAGCATCGCGTGTTGTTCGTCTGCTGTGTATCCACCCAAATAATCGTGGACTTCAACATCTAAATAATGGTCCTTCCAGCATTGCGGATGTAGGTGCAACCCCAGCTCAGACTCTGTCTCCTCCGCTATCTTGCGCAACAAGGCGCCCTGTTCTACCGCTGCATCTGGCACCACAAAAAGGGTCGCGGGAAGTTTAAATGCTTCCAACACATCACAGAAACCAGAGACCGATCGTGCGCCAAAAGCCCAGTCTGGGGGGCCACCGGTGGGTGAACAGGCCCCAATGCGTTCGACGTCCATCGTCATGCACACATATAACGGCTCACGCGCCATTCCCAACCTCCCTAATCACTTAGTGCTTGCTCAAAGTCTGCGCATATATCTTCACCATCTTCAATACCTACAGCCACACGGATCAATTTGTCAGAAATGCCAGCAGCTTTGCGTTGTTCACGACTTAAACCGGCATGTGAAGTTTGTACCGGACGCGTTATCAATGTCTCTACCCCACCCAGACTGGGTGCGACCACCGACAACTTTAACCGAGACATCAAGCGGTCGGCATCATCTGCGCTGCCTTTTACCTCAAAACTCAACACCCCACCACATCCATCAAACAACCGACTTGCCCGTGTGTATTGGGGATGATCTTCTATACCAGGATAATACACAGCCTCTACTTTAGGATGTTTGTTTAAGAACGTAGCCAAACTCAGAGCATTTTCGTTTTGTTGCTTCACACGCAGCACCAGAGTCTTGATACCTCTGTGCAATAAAAAACAGGCATGCGGGTCTAACGATGCGCCGAGGTGATTCAATCGATGTGTAACACGTGTGATCAATTCTCGGGTACCCACAATGCCACCAGCCACAATGTCTGAATGCCCATTGAGATACTTTGTACAACTGTGTACCACAACATCAAAACCAATCTTGAGCGGTTGAAAATTTACAGGTGAGGCAAATGTGTTGTCAATAATGGCCAACAAGTTGTGCTTCTTAGCAAACGCAACAACAGCGTCTAAATCGGCAACTTCCAAAAGCGGGTTTGTCATGGGCTCTACATAAATAGCCCGGGTTTCTGGGCGCAACAATGCCTCCCAAGAATCGGGATCGTTGCCAGCAAAAAAGCCAACACCGATACCGTAGTCTGCTATGTCTTGGGTTAAAAACGTGACGGTACCCCCGTAAAGACAGTCTTGCGCCAACAAGTGATCGCCCTGCTTCAGAACCGTGAGCAATAATGTGGTGATCGCGGCCATTCCTGAGGCAGTAACGAGCGCGGCTTCACCACCTTCAAGAATCGCAAGCTTATCGTGCAAAACTTGGTGATTCGGGGTATTGTTTAGGCGGATATACTTGAGATCATGGTAATCGTCTTGTCCCCCATACTCAAATGTCGCACTTTGAAAAATCGGTAATACTACTGCCCCAGAAGGCCGAGTCTCTATTTCACCAGCGTGAATTGCATCTGTTGCCATCTTTCCCATGTCATCCCCTCGTTTTTTTGCCAATATACACACACCGCTTGACACATCACAGCAAAAGAATAGCGGACCAGCGCAGAGCCAATCCGCTTAGATTGAGATTTGGACGCGTTATCGCATCTGCCAACGCATGCGCGTGACCTCACCATTGACAAAAGTAAACCATTTTGTCCAATCTGATTCACTTCCTGCAATACTTACTGTGCAATCTACATGCAACTCACCATTGCCATCTGCCACTGAGTTGGTGCGCACATCCATACTTACTGTATCTTCGCCATAATGACTTTTCAAATACGCAATTGCCAGTTC
>JABIFK010000614.1 GCA_018650745.1 Candidatus Latescibacterota bacterium
CCTATTTTTCTAAAAAAGCCACAGCTTCAGGAAAGTTTGCCTCCAAATGGCCCAAAATGTCATCAATTGGCGCGTGACAATATAACGAAGCAAACGGAAAATCTCCCGTATCCCTTAATAATTGTCCATTGCGCTCATGAAATTTCCCCTCGCGCGTCACAAATTGTCCCCAATGCCCCATCCCAAACCCAGACCGAGGACTTTTCCGAGCACTCGCGTGCCAAGATTGCGGAAACATGTCCTGAAAGGGTTTGATCGAATTCATCCAACTGCCACATCCTACCTTGACCACTTCCGGTCGTCTTTCCTTGGTATCTCGCAATAACTTTAACAACATAGCTACAAAATCTACATAGCGTTCGCTCAGTGGAGACTGTGGTTGATACACATTGGCAATGTGAATGGCAATGTCATCATCACCATCATCAAAGGTCCAACATGCATAAGCGCGCTTGTTCTGGGTTGGTTTAGGCGTTTTTTGATTTGGGTTGTGCCCTTCTTTCAGATGAACACCCCGAACCCGAGGCCACAGATAGTCCAACCCTTCAGATTCCAATCCTTCGGTATGCGCCACATCAAGGTGTTGATCATAAATGTCCTTCAATCCTTCCAAATAAGCATCCCATTTGGTGTCTACATGCCCACGTGCAGGCACTTTGTTCCCACCTTCATAAAAGTCAGTGTTTCGATAAATGTTCACACGCTTATTCACGGCCTCTTGAAAATCGGCCCCTTCAGTATGCATCAATTGGCGCACATACCACAGGCTCAACTTTAGAAAATGGGTTGCATAGTGGATACGTATGTCGCTCAAGCTCATTTATCCCTCCCAATGATGGGCGTCAACTAGATAGAAGTCGCAAAATAAGACATCCTCTACCCATATCAAAGTACAAAGAAAAACGGCGTGGTGAAACACCACGCCGTTTTTCAAGGGTACTGCCGGCCAATTTACTGCAACAGCGATAAAGCATTTTGCGGAAGCACGTTGGCTTGCGCCAAAATAGACGTGCCAGACTGCACCAACACCTGCGCTTGTGTGAATGCTGAAACTTCCTCGGCAATATCCGCATCTCGAATAGACGATTCGGAGGCCGTGTTGTTTTCGATTGCATTTTCCGCATTTCGCAAACTGAAACCCAACCGATTTTGATAAGCACCCAAATCACCCCGTGTTTGGGCGACATTGGTTATAGCCACATCAAGGGTCGTAATCGCAGCCTGTGAAGAAGCCAAAGACGACAACGATGAACTTCCCGTGTTCAAAAATGCACCAGCAGATCGCATATCTTGAATATTTACCTCAATGCGATCTGACACCTTATTGTCTGCACCCACTTGGAATGTGCCACCCGTGCCCGAATTAATGACCAAAGACGAACCATCTAAATCGCCATCTCTATAGCCATCAGTAGCGGGGTTTGAACCGTCTGCGGGTTTTTGCCCCGACAAGGTTAATTGAATACCCAGTCGATCAAAGTTTGCGACAATGGCACTGCTTGTCGCCACCACACCACTTCCAGCACCATCAATGTCCAACGCTGACCCAATGTCAATGGTTTGGGTGGCAACCCCATTGCCCAACGTAATCTGGTTGTCGTTGGTACCCGTATCAGCAAACGTATACGTGCCAGATTGTGCGCTCGACAACTGGACGTTTGCAACCCCAGTCGTTGGAGAAGCCAATGCAGTTGATGTTGCGGCATTGTTATCCACGGTGTTTCCATAACCCGATAACAATGTTGAATTGTTATACGATGTTACAGCTGCGATGCGGTCAATCTCATTGTTCAACTGTACAAACTCTGCATTGAGCGCTTCACGGTTGTCGTCATTTACCGTAGAAGACGCCGATTGAACCGCCAACTCGCGCATTCGAATCAACATAGCACTTACCTCGTTAAGTGCCCCTTCTGCAGTTTGAATAAGATTTACAGCGTGTTCCGTATTTCGGGCGCCTTGGCGCAAGCCGCTTAGCTCACCCCGCATGCCTTCCGAAACACTCAACCCCGATGCATCATCTGCCGCACGGTTGATTCGCAACCCACTCGACAAACGCTCGATACGCGTCGCCAAGTTGCGGTTGTTAATATGCCCGATGCGCTGCACATTCATGCTCGGGATATTGGTGTTTATCCTAAGTGGCACCTGCAACCTCCTTGTCTAACTTACTTGGCATCCTTGCCATTAAGTTCAGGTCGTTGAAATCGGCCCCGAACTTGATACTACTTAGTATGTCTAAGTATTCTTCTACTTCTTGTTTTACAACAACTTACAATCGTATTATCGTCATCATTGAAAGGTGCTTTAGCCTTTTCTACCCTTGCTTATTCGATTCCAGAACGGAACCAACTTGATTTTGCAGTAGATTTATCTTAAGTTTTTATAACTATTTTCATTCAAGGGGATATAAATATGGCCGACGAAAGCACGCCAGAAGAGAATGATGTTGAAGCCGAAATGATGCGCATGATGCAGGAAGAACTCTCTGGCGACGATGCTGAGGGTGGCGAATCGGAAGATGATGCCGCGTTGGCAGATATGGCAGCAGCATTGGGCGGTGGAGACGAGGGCGGGAATATTGATGAAATGCTTGAACAAGAAATGCTCAAAGCCATGCAATCCGATACAGGAGAGGCCACTGATGCAGGCCTAGGTGCACTCCCCGCATTTGGCGGTGGCGGTGGCGGTGACGCCTCCACAGCCCCCCCCGAAGGCATCGAACGTCTTGCTGATGTCGATGTAAATGTAACCGTCGAGCTTGGTGGTGTCTCGCTTGAAGTCAAAGACATTATGCAATGGACGCGCGATTCTATTGTTGAACTTGAAGCCCAAGAAAGTGATCTTGTCGACATTTTGGTCAATGGCAAACTCTTTGCCAAAGGTGAAGTTGTGGTTGTGGCAGACACATTTGGGGTGCGCATTGTAGAACTTGTTGACCCAATTATTGAGCCATCCTTCGGACATCGGTAGTCCCCTTACTCAAAAAGGGCGGTACGACAATGAGTCGTACCGCCCTTTTTTTGTTCCATTTTGAAAGCCCCACGTGCTCGTAGCCCCTACAACCCCTTGTAACCAGGCAAGGCCTGCACAATGAACCGACTGAAGTAGATATCTACAACTTGGCCCTCATACAAAAGCTCGTTGACCCGCGCTTTCATTCTGGTCTTCACGATATCACGTCCATCACGGTCCGAAAGTTCCTCTGGGGTTGAGTGGGTAAATGCATAAATAATGGCATCCTTTACCTGATCAATTTTGGCATCATCTTCAATTTCACCAGCGGCATCGTCGGGTGCTACCGCCAATGTCACATCGGCGGTAACCAACAACCGCATATGTTCAGAGCGTGGATTGATGACAAACTTGCCCATATCAACACTGGCTTCTGGCTCATTGCTTTCAGGAATGACTCTGGGCCTTTCTCCAATTTCTCCGCTCAAACCAGACCCATCTTTCTGAAACACAAACCGCTCAATGCCCATGTAAATACCAATGGCCTGCAAAACAAGAATAATCAGCACAATCGGCAAATAGCGTAACAGACTCGGTTGTTTAGCTGGGCCTGCTGGCGCAGCTGCCGGTGCCGGTGTCGCTGGCTCTCCTTCCGCATTTTCTTCTTCGTTTTCGTCTTCTTCAGCCATAGGTCTAAATGGTCACTTTCAATTATTGGCCTACATGCGTGCTTAAACCAACCCCATTAGGCCCATTATTCCGAATCTTTGTCTATTTCAACCCGATGGCGAGTGGGACGTCGCGAGCTTTGTTTCTCCCGGTATTGGCTCACCTCTTGCTCCAAACCTTTTTCAGTTTTATCCAAAGTTTCCGCCTCGCTTTTAACATCTGCCAGTTGCTCAGTTAATTCTAGAGCACGCGCCTCATATTCTTCGGCTTGTACGGTCACATCTTGCTGGCTTATTCGCGTGACCTCAATCTGATCCTGTATCTTTCCTACCTGACGGTGATACACCAAATAGATCTGCACAGACCAAGTCACAAAAGCAACAATCAAAACCAAATAGATCCAATCCAAAACAACTCTCCCGATAGATATTTGACTTACAGGTCTTGTGAAACAACAGGAATGCGAACCAAAAACGTAGCCCCATAACCATGTCGATTCTGCAATTCAATCTCCCCTTCGTGGGCAGTAACAATACGTTGACAGATGGCCAACCCCAATCCAGTCCCTTTTTCATTCGCTTTTGTTGTATAGAAAGCTTTAAAAATATCTGCTACCTTATCCTCGGCAATCCCTCCACCCGTATCACGAACTTCAACCTCTACCCAAGATTTGCCCATTTTTTCAATCTCGCGCGCAACCAAATGGAGCGCTCCGTCACGCTGATACTGCATCGCCTGAGCAGCATTCTGAATCAAGTTCATAAACACCTGCTCCAAACGATTGGCATTGCCCAACACAGAAGAGAGGTTTGTTTGGGTTTGTTGGTTGACACGAATATTAAATTTGACCAACAGCCTTTCGGTGAGCATCAAGGCTTCACCCAATACCCGATGCATATCAACTTCATCAAAAGTGTCAGAATCACCCCGTGCATAATTTTGAATACTATCAACCAACTCAGTAATGCGTTCGGTTTGTCTTACAATGATTTGCGTGGCATTTGTGACTTCTGAGGTTTGTGGAAACTTCACGCCTAAAACTTCGGCATTGCCCATAATCACAGCCAACGGATTTTGAATGTCGTGTGCAACCGTACTGGCTAAAAGCCCCAATATCGACAATTTTTCAGTCAGTAAGAGTTGATCATAAGCTTCTGACAATTTATGATTGGTCGTGCGGAGTTCGTCAACCAAAAGTGCGTTTTCCAATGCAACAGCGACACCAGCAGCCATAGCTTGCAACAGCACTTCATCCTCTTCATCAAATAAACCAGACTGTTTATTGAGCACAGCAAATGCGCCAATAACCTGCCCCAAACGCCCCCTTAAAGGGCAACATAACATTGACCGTGTCGTATACCCATGTTTTTGATCCCAAGTGGCATCAAACTCGGGCCTGTCATATGCGTCGGCAACATTCAGAATTTCACCCGAAGAGACCACAAGCCCAACAATGCCTCGGTTTGATGGCATCCGAATCTCATCTATTCCTTGCGCAACGCGCGTCCATAGTTCATCTTTAACCGAATCAACAACATACACACTACACCGATCGGCATCCATCACTTGAACCGCGGCTTCTGCGATGAGAGCCAACAGCTTGTCCAGGTCCAGTTCTCTTGCCAATTCTCGGTTCATATCCAACAAGGTTTCTAATTTTTCTAAACGTTGTTGTAAGGGTGCTTTCTGATCCATAACCACCTACTCAAACAAAGTGATACACTATGCAATCACGTATATCTGTCATCATTCCGGTATTTAACGAACAAGATGCGATAGAAAAGGTAATTGGTGATATTCCGAATAACCTTGTCACTGAAATTATTGTCGTAGACAACGGCTCAACAGACCAAACTGCGCACCTGGCAACACAAATGGGGGCCAAGGTTATTCGGGAGGACAGGCGCGGTTACGGATGGGCTTGCCTTGCCGGTATAGCAGTTGTTAACACCCCAAACATTGTCGTCTTCTTAGATGGAGACTACAGCGACCACCCCAACGAAATGCCCCAACTTGTTGCCCCTATTTTAGAAGACCGTGCCGACTTGGTCATTGGCTCACGTGTTTTGGGAAATAGAGAACCTGGTGCACTGTTGCCACAAGCCCGCTTTGGTAACTGGCTGGCCACCCGGTTAATTCACTGGTTTTATGGCGTCTCACATACAGACCTGGGCCCCTTTAGAGCAATCTCTTATTCTGCACTCCAAAAAATCAAAATGCAAGACAAAACATTTGGTTGGACAGTTGAAATGCAAGTTAAGGCGGCAAAATTAGAAATGCAAGCGGAAGAGATACCCGTGAGTTATCGTCGTCGTATTGGTGTATCCAAAATTACAGGCACGGTGAGCGGCACCATTAAGGCGGGGTGGAAGATACTCTTTACAATCTTCAAATACACAATGATTGGCATAAAATAAAATAATGCGCCTATAAAGACGCATTATTTTTCGGCACGCAGCATAAAACGAATGGTTTTGGCAAAAGCCTCCGCACCTTTTGGGCTAATCTGAACGGCCTCTTGCCGTTTCACCATATCGCGCA
>JABIFK010000615.1 GCA_018650745.1 Candidatus Latescibacterota bacterium
CCAAACCAGCAAATTTGTCCATTGCGCTCTGTACGATTTCTGGCAAATTCAAATAATAAGAGTTTGATGCTTCTCGCCCTTGAAAATAAACATCTGGGTTCTGTGCTGTTCCCCGTATCACAGGTTGATCGGGTGACAAACCACGATCGCGATGTGCCCGTACCAAGTTGTCATCAATCATTGTCCGAATATCTTCTGTGCTCAACTGCTCCACTTTCATCACTTCGTGAGATGTGCGGAAACCGTCAAAAAAATGTAGAAATGGAATTCGGGATTCCAAAGTGGCCGCCTGTGAAATCAGCGAAAAGTCCATAGCTTCTTGAACAGAGTTCGCAGATAACATCGCAAACCCTGTTTGCCGCGTGGCCATAACATCACTGTGATCGCCAAAAATGGACAATCCTTGTGTGGCCAAAGACCGTGCAGCCACATGAAAAACAGTGGGCGTAAGTTCTCCCGCAATTTTATACATATTAGGGATCATCAACAACAAGCCCTGTGATGCCGTAAAAGTCGTTGTTAGGGACCCTGTTTGTAGTGCGCCGTGCACAGCGCCCGCCGCACCACCTTCGCTCTGCATTTCCATTACCAACGGCACAGTACCCCAAATATTTGGTTTGCCACCGGCTGCATATGCATCGGCCAATTCACCCATGGGTGACGAAGGTGTGATTGGATAAATCGCAATCACATCATTGACTTGATGTGCTACATATGCAGCCGCCTCATTGCCGTCAATTGTGACCATAGGACGTTCCATGAGACCTCCAGGAAAAATAGTTTATACATATCGATCACAGACTCATCAAAGCAACGACTATGCCATAAAAATAAACCATTCTAATAGGCTTCAAATATGACTATCGGGTGCCTGCACCACCAGCTAAGTGTGACACAAGCGTCCCAAGCGCAGTTCAGTGTGTCACAAAAAAAACCTATTGCAAGCACATCTTGCAACAGGTTGATTGTTTTAAAACGCATCTTCCCTAAGGTTATGTCTTCTTTCGCAGTGTTTTATAAAGCACTTCGGTGTCCAAGTGATCCATCATAGATGAATAATCAAGACCTGCGGCAACCACAGATTCAGTGACCAAGCGCCGAATATATGCCAAGAGCATATCCACATTCCAAGGTTTCTCAACATATATATCAATATTAGATTCATTAATGGCTCGAATGGCATCATTGTGTGTAGCCAACCCCGTAAGCAACAGCTTCTTTGTATGCGTAAAACGGTCATCAGCCCTAACTTCTGCTAAGAAATTGACACCGTTCCTCTCGGGCATCACCTGATCAGAAATGATCAAGGCTACGTGTGCCCCCGCACCATCAAGGTCATCCATCACTTCCAAAGCCTCATCTGCAGATTCACAGACCTCCAGTTCAAAAGGCAAACCAGACAAGTCATTTTGTAGCACCGCCAATACTTCACGTTGATCATCTACACAAATAATGTGTATATCCATTATCGCTCCTCCGCCAGAAGATGAATCTCAAAGATGGTTTGCCCCGGGCGACTCTCAACCGTCACGTGTCCATCCAAACGATGCACCAAACGCTGAACAATCGTCAATCCCAAACCCAAACCAAAAGACAAACCATCAACTTTGGTGGTCACATTCGGCTGGAATATGTGCGGCAAATACTCTGGTTTAATCCCCCACCCACAATCTACAATCGCAACCTTGACCAGACCACGTTCATACAGGCTCTTCACGTGCAGCGTTGCAGAAGGCACCTTTGCCATGCTTTCACAAGCATTCTTAATAAGGTTCAACCATATTTGTACCAATTCGCCAGCATTGCCAAAAACCGAAGGCACCTCACCCAAGTCTCTAACAACCTCCACCCCATCAAACAATGGTTTAGCAAGCGTTAACGCATCATCGATGGTCGCGTTGACATTCACACCCGACATATTTTCAGAGGAGGGCATGCCCAAAATTTTCATCGACCGAACCACGTGAGCAGCTTGCCTTGATGACACCAAGACATCGTGCAAAGCCGTTCCCATCTTCCAAGCCGTGTGGCAATCCTGAAGAACACCGTCCAAATCGTTCAACCAATTTTCATTCCCCACCAAACCCAATTCGGTGATTTCTGTAGCGGTCTGCCCATCTACACGTAAGCGTTTTTCTGTTTCTGCACGCTTCCGACGCCTTTCCCTACTCGACAGTTGGTACCCTTCAGCCAATCCTTTTTGATAAAATTCCTTTGCTTGAGACAACTCAAACACACCCGGTAAGGTCTCGCTTAACCATTCGGTGTTTCGCTCCAAAACGGCAATCGCATTGTTAAGTTCGTGTGCAACACCAGCAGCCATTTGCCCCAATGAAGCAACCTTTTCGGTCTCAAGTAGCTTTTGAAAAGCATTTTCCCTTGCAATGGTCAATTCTTGTGCTTGTCGATATCGGTTGACCAGCTCTGTAACAACAACAGGCATAAAACGCTCAAAGAGTGGATCGCCCTGGCACCGCAATTCAAAAAAACGCTCGCGATCCAGATAAGCCAAAACACAGTCTTCTTCGGCAACCAATGTCATCACACTGGAATATGTCTCAGAAAAAAAACTATAGACGCCCACAAAACGGTGAGACTTGGCTTGAAAGAGTTCCGTCGTATGGCCATTTTGACTTTGTTGTTTCGCACGCAAAGATCCGTCTAACAAAACGTACAACCGATCATTGGTATCGCCTTGACGAAAAAGCACCTCACCAGCTTTAAGTACGACTCGATACTGTTCGTCAGAAAAATATGTGGAAACCAACGAAGCGATATAATCGCCATTCTGTTTTGTATCAATCACAAACCATTACCTCACATTCCAAAATCCGATGCCATTTAAAACAAACATCAACACATACGCCAACACCAACCCAACTGCTCCTACAACAATTCCCGTTCGAAACATATCTTCGGTCCGAATCGCGCTGGTAGCATGCGCCATCGCATTAGGTGGCGTACTCACCGGCAACGCCATGGCCAAAGAACAAGACAGCGTGACCACAACAATCAACATCGCCTCGCCACCCAAATTGTTCAACCCAGCCAACCCCGTCCCCAAAGCGGCAATCATAGGCAGCAACAAGTTCGCAGTGGCCGTATTCGACATCAGCGTTGCCATAAACGCCGCAACCAAAGTGGCCAACCCAACCACCCATACCGGAGACAAAACATGAAAAGGAATTTGTGCAACCAACCTCGCAGCCAATCCGCTGTTTTCCAAACCTTGGCCCAGTGCAATCCCACCGGCCACCAACCACAGCACTTCCCAACTAATAAGCTTCAAATCCTCCGATGTAATGATTCTTGCCGCAGAAAAAATAGCCACGGGAATCATTGCCACCACATACGCATTCATGCCATGCCAAAAATCTGTTAACCAAAGAACAATCGTCAATGAAGACGTAATATAAACAACCCACGCTTTTTTGTGTGTCAAGAAGCGGCCTTTCATATCCACTTCGAGCACAGACCGTTTGCTTGGGTACATCACACATAACAATACCCAAGCAAACACCAATAACACCAATACATAGGGCAATGCAAAACTCATCCACTTGCCAAAGCTAATCGCACCGCCTAAGTATTTCATTGCCACAGCATTGGGCGGGGTACCAATGGGTGTACCAATACCACCAATATTTGCAGCAAAGGGAATACCCAGCGCAAATGCAACTTTTCCAGAATCGTCAGGATCAAAGGACTTGAGCACCGGCATTAATATAGCCAGCATCATTGCTGTGGTTGCCGTATTGCTCATAAACATCGAAAAAACAGCCGTAATGGCCATAAGCCCCAGCAAAATATATTTGGGATTATTGCCAAATGGACGCAGCAGAACACGGGCTAAGTTTTGATCCAAACGGTATTTGGTCGCCGCCATCGCCAAGAAAAAACCACCCAAAAACAACATAATGATCGGCGCAGCAAAAGTGCCTAAAATAGCCCGATAGCTCAGCAAGGCTTCCGGTGCAATACCTTGAATGGCGTATACAAAGCCCTTGTCAGACACCAACACCAATTCACACATCACAACCAGCAACGAAGTAGCAAAAACAGGAATGGGCTCAAGCACCCAAAACAAAGCCGCCATAACAAAGATCGCCAACACCCGTTGCTCAACAACTGTTATCCCATCCAATGGAATCAGATGAGCGGGCACAATCCAAACCAGCAAAGGCAACAACACCTA
>JABIFK010000205.1 GCA_018650745.1 Candidatus Latescibacterota bacterium
AAGACACAAAAACCCCCTCATTCACCGCCACAAGCTCACCCTCCGAAAAAATCTCTGATACCAACGTCATCCGACTTTTCTCCTTCTCCACAATCATCTGCTTAAACCGATCCCATTCTGCCAAATCCGTCTGCGCACACACCGCTTCCAAACTACTCATCGCTGGCCGCTTAAAATCCATCTCGCTCTTCTGAATCACCAACCGATTGGCAATGCCCGCTTTTTGTAACCGCAAATGTAAAAGTGTCCATCCCGCCAAAATGCCCAAAGTAGAAAGACTCCCACCAAATGCCGTATTACGATGGTTCAAGTTCGGCTCCAATGGTGCTGATAAACGCACAGATTGTTCGTCATATTCAACCACGGCAACACCCATATGTGCCGTAAGTGGAATGTGATCGTGTAAATATTGTGTCACACCATCCAAATCTTTTTGTGTCATCAATTACCTTTTCAATTTTCACATCATTATTTTGATCCGATTCTCTTCTACAACAGAGCGCGGAGACCACGCCCCAACGACACACCAAACGTATCTTATATTTACCCCCCTCCCTAAAGGAAGCTGCTGGGGTAGGTGCCGTCCGCCTTTCGCATTTGACTTTGCCCCCTTTCCTTCAGGAAAGGGCTGGGGATAGGTGCCTTTCGTATTTTGACTTTGACTCTGCTCCCCTTCCTTCAGGAAAGGGCTGGGGATAGGTGCCGTCTGCATTTGACTTTACTCCCTTTCCTTCAGGAAAGGGCTGGGGATAGGTGCCGTTTGCTCTTCATTTGTTGTACCAACAACCCCACCACAATCAACAGCAACCCCACAAATGTAGATGGCAAAATGTGTTCGCCCAATAAAAAATGAATAAACACCAAAGATAAAAACGGCGACAGAAAAATTAAATTACCAACACGAGCTGTATCCTTAGCCCGCTTCAAAGCAGACAGCCACAGTACAAACGTAATACCCATCTCAATCACACCCGCATAAACCGCACCATATATCCCTCGAATATCTGCCACCCAAACATCTGAGAACACCCAGCAAATCACAAAAACAAAAGGCAGTGCAAACGCAAATCCCAAAAACAAACCCACCACAGAATCACGTGTGTCTCTCGTATTGAAAATCCAATACAATGCCCACAAAACCGTACTGAACAACGCCAGTGCCACCCCCCACGAATCTGAAAATGTGAAACTCAAAATATCGCCGTGTGTCGAAATGACAAACACACCCCCATAAGCCACCAAACTGCCAATAATATCCCATTTTGAAAGCTTCTGTTTGAGCAGTGGAATCGACAGCAATGCCAACGTAATCGCCCACGTATAATTCAAAGGCTGGGCTTCTTGGGCAGGCAACAAATCATATGCCTTGAACAACACCAAATAATAAAAACATGGATTCAACAATCCCAATACCAACGACAACATATATTGCCGTCGTGTACACAAAAACACGTGTCGTGCTTTTCCTTGAACCACAACAACAAAACCCAAAACAAGTGTTGAGGTTGCCGAAGCATACAGCAACAATTGAATTGGATCGAGATATTGCAACGCCAATTTAAACGCCGTTGCCACTGTAGACCACAGCAACACAGCAGAAAGCCCATAAACATAGGCCTGTTTTTGAGATGTCATATTGAGGTTGGAAAAGTGTGATGGGTTTTTATTGAAAAGGAAGGTAGGAAGGGATCGACACAGCGTAAAGAAAACGAATTGGGAAGCTTAGATCACATCGATCTCACGTTTACAAACCGATCTTTACTGCGATCAATCCGAATCGGATTTCGCAACGGACGTCCAAACCCCGTCCATTCGACCACCATCATATCGCCATTTTTAAGAGACACACCCTCACCAAAACTAAACGCGTCTGCCCCATAGAAATGAATATGCACATCACCAGCACGCTGATGGTGTGCATATTTAAAATGATGGTGCTCCAAATTGGCCAACGAATGCGACATATGCTTCTCACCCGTCTGAATCGCGCGTGACCACACCACCTTGCCCTTGCGCTCAATAGACACCGTGCCCGAAACCCGTTCGAACTTGCCCCCCACAATCAACTCCGGCCCAATCGCCGCATCGCGTAACTTTGACGGTGCCAAGTACAAATAATTCTTCTTCTCCATCACATGATCGGCAAACTCATTGCCCACCACAAAACCCACACGGCACGGCTGTCCATTTTCATCATTCACATACACACCTGCAAGTTCGGGCTCTTCCCCTCCATCATCAGCAAATGACGGCACATCCATTGCCTCACCGTGAGCTTTCAAAATCGTACCCGATCCCTTATAAAACCACTCGGGCTGTGCACCAATTTGTCCCGGTTTAGGATTGCCACCATCCAAGCCCCATTGAAACATTTTCATACTGTCGGTCATTGGCATCGACGCAGCCTTCTCGTGCATTGCGTTGCGATTTTTGGCACTGGCCATATGCGTCAACCCCGTACCACTCACCAAACACCGCGCCGGTTCATCGGGGTGATCAAATGCCGGCAACAAACACCAATCTGATTGCCCATTATAAATCGCATCATAATCCAACACCTCATCCCCCAAATGCCCATTCACAACAGCATCCAAGTTTTCACCCGACGCCAGCGCCCATTGCACCAATACATAAGCCGACCGAAATCGATCCAACAACCGACACGTTTTCCCATTGATCACACCTACCCGCCGCCCCAACACCGAATGTTTCACCTGCACCAATCGCAACATAAATTCACTCCTAAAAGCGGTCACAGATCTCCAGACCACAGGCCCAAAATCTTTACAGAACGATTCTTGATTTTGACCTATGATCTGCGACGATTATTCTGCTTTGCCTTCTCACTTTTACCTTTTTACTTTTACCTTGCCTAAACCGGTTCCAACACCTGCAAACTTGCACCCTTTACAATGTCCTTCACTATCTCTCGATACGTTGCCATATGAGGCGCTGCCATATGTGCTCTCAAATGATCGAGTGATTCCCACTGTTCAACTATCGTTACCACATTGTCACGCAAAGGAACCTGAACAGGAACTCCAGTCTCTAAATCTACCGTTGGACCATATGCCAAACAACCGTCCTCAGCCAACACATTGGGCACATTATCATTAAAATGACCAATAAATTCATCTCGCTTTCCGGCTTCAACTTCAATGGATGCAATCACGTGAATCATGAAATAACTCCTTCAATGTATAAAATGACCTGTCACAAAGCGTAACAGCGATTTGCTAAAATCTAAACGCCCTCTATTGTATCACAATTTTTCTTTTACACAATTAAAACTTTTTGCACAATCCAATCGTCTTTAAACCAGAGCCTCTTTAGGTGCCATATTCTTCATGAACCATGCCTCCCGCACCTTTATACAACAAAAGCCTGATCTCAAACGAGACCAGGCTTTTGTTTTTATCATCAAACACCAATCAAAAAATCCATCAAGCACAGCACGCCATTCCCTTTTGCACGTCACCCATGTCGGCAACATGCTTCGTAGGCCACTGCCACCTCTAAAAACCACCAGAGGTATTTGCGCTGTGCAGCCTTCCCGGCACTTGAGGGACGGCATTTTTTGCTGTTGAAAAAATGTATGAAGACACGAGTAATTTGAGCGTTTTCCGCCGAAGGCAGTGCAAACAAAAAACAAGAATGGAATTGAAAACTATCTTAAAAAGATACCCCTACTTTTCCATCTTTTCCATCTTCTCTGGCTTTGGTCCTTTGGTCTCCAGCGCAATATGCACCTTCACTTCATCTCCCAACACACCCGCAACATCCGTCCAACTATTCACCCCATAATCCGAACGCTTTAAAACAAGACCCGTTTCAAAACCTGCCAACGGTGCTTTGTTACGAGGATGAACGCCCACACCCAACACCACCACCGGCAATGTAATCGCCTTGGTCGTTCCGTGCATTGTAAAATCACCCGTCAACAAAATCGTCTCACCATCCACCTTCGCCGATGTGCTCTTAAACGTCATCGTCGGATAGGTTTCAACACCAAAAAAATCATCTTTCCTCAAATGACCATCACGGCCTTCGTGACCCGTATCAATCGAAGCCACGTCAATCGTCGCTTCAACCGATGTTTTTTCTGGGTGTGCTGGATCATACATCACCGTACCCGAAAATGTATTGAAATGTCCCGACGTACGACCCACAAGGTGGCGAATAGAAAAATCAACACTGGAGTGACCCTTATCAATTTCATACGTCTCTGCAACACCCGTACCCACCATCACCAAGGCTGACAACAGCCCCACACCAAACAATCTCACAGCTTTAAACATAAAAAACACCTTTCATCTGTTGGAATCAACGTGTGATTCCTATAAAAACGTAACCCCGGCAAAACGAGTTAATCTTACCATGATACCCAGATTCTCCAAACCATCAACCCGCCACCCAAATAAAAAAGCCAGAACAGGTCTCCCCATTCTGGCTTTGCAATCCTTTATGCTGTTTTACGTATGCTTACTCACTCAGTGAGATATCCACCGAAGGACGCAACTCAGCACATGTCTTCAACACCGGATGAATATCGTGTGTCAAAAGCGCATCAAACACCTTCTCATCCAAATCACTACCGTTGTCAATCGCCACATAGCCGATTTGTGTGATCATATAGTCAAAACGCGGTGCCCACTTACGCGCACCCAAACGGGCCGTGGTGGAACAGTTGTCAATCATGTAAGACACACCCTTAAAGTGCATATAAGGATTCAAAGAGTCTACCGCTTCAATCACAGATTCATTGGCAATTTCAGACCACGCGTGACCATTGTCTGCCAACACATCACACTGTGCCACCATCGTTGCACAATACACACCTGCCGTAAACGCGTTGAGAGGAATCTCACCTTCCACACGCTTAGCGCGCACAGCCTTGCCCACTTCCCACGTGCGTGTGCCATCAATTTCACCCATGGGGTATTTTTCAAAACGCTTGCCTGCCATCACAACACTATTAATTTCATTGCCACTGGCCACTTCGTCATAAATCTCAAGCAACACTTCAGCAGCGGGGTGATACGCAGCGCAATACGCTTTCTTAAACTCAGCCTTGCCCGCATCATCCAAACCTTCATAAACAGCCAAAATACCTTGTTTGGAAATAATGCTCGAAATTGGGCCGGTGATCGACTCACAAGACTCATTAAAAGCATCTTCTTCACTCATACCTTGGAACGTAAACCGACGATACAAGCTCTCCACAATCCCGTGAACCGCACCCAACAAAATGCCACGTTCACCGTAGATATCAGACTTATATTCATCTTCCATTGTGGTTTGGAATGTAAACGGAGCACCCAAAGCCACCGACCAACCCAAAGCAATATCCGTCGCTTTGCCGTCCACATCTTGCTCAACAGCAAACGACGCATTAATACCGGCACCATTCACTTCTTTACCTTGCTCATACAAACGACGCACAGAAGGCCCCATCCCTTTTGGGCAAACTGCAATCACGTTCACATTGTCAGGCCACTTGGCACCTTGTGTGTTCATATGCCCCAACAAAAACCCGTGTGACAAACCCAATGTGGCACCGGGTTTTAAACGGTCAAATACAGCCTGATAATTCTCAGCCTGTGCCGCATCCGAAATCAGAAACAACACCAAATCAGACTCAGTAATTACCTGATACATTTCACCCAAAGTACCATTGCCTTCGGTAAACCCTGCAGCCTCCGCATCTTCCACAGATGCAGAACCAGGTCGCAAACCAATCTTCACTTTTACATCGGTGCCTTCAAGCGAATCACGCAAATTCTGTGCTTGTGCTGGGCCTTGAGACCCCCAACCAATCACACCAATTTGCTTCAAATCTTTAAATGCTTCAGGCAATTTATCAAATAAGTCTCGGCCACCGCGCACAATGCGCTCTTGGGTGCCAGACAAATTGATGGTCTCCGTTTCAAAAATCGAACTTGAAAAATCGCGACTCATATCTTCTCCTATTGTGTTATACGTTGCACAAATCGAAATCTGTGACTATTTATAATGCATTCTAAACAGCTTTTTTGGCTGTCACCCAATAAGGGCGATAATCCAAACTTGTCCAGCTACAATAAACAATGTATCCAAAATTACTATTGCAGTAAATTGAATTAATTAGCATACTTTGTTTCACATTTTGCAACAAGAAGACATGGTTGCTACATCACGAAAGGTCAAAAAATGGCCTGAGTAAGCATCTGATACGTTGGGGCATCCCCCCGTGGATGCCCACGTTGGCCTATCAAAAATCGAAGGGCAGGCACGGGGACCTGTCCAACGAAAGATATTTCATAAATCGGTTTTCGTAATCTACTGATGATAATTGATTTTTTATCCCGATAGAACCAAGTCATCACTCATCCTATAGCTCCCCAAATTTTATGCAACTCGACGACCTCAAACTCTACCTCCACCTCTGCCAAACCCTACACTTTGGCAAAACCAGCCGTGCCTGCCATGTCAGCCCATCAACGCTCAGCCGCATCATTCAACGGCTCGAAGAACACACCGAGCGCCCACTCTTTGACCGGGACCGCCGCCATGTCAAACTCACCTCTGCAGGCATTGCATTTCAAACCTTTGCCCAAGATGTGGTCAACAATTGGCATCACATGCGTGCCGAATTAGATCAAGGCTCAGAAAGCCTGCGCGGCGCCCTCAACCTCTACTGTTCCGTCACCGCCAGCTACAGCATTTTACCTGAACTCCTCCGTCAATTTCGCCCGCAATATCCCGACGTGCAAATCAACCTCACAACAGGCGATGCCGCAGCAGCCATAGACCGTGTGCTCGACGACTCGGTTGACATCACCATTGCTGCCTTGCCCGACAAAACCCCCAAACCTTTAGACACCCGCATCGTCACCACCACCCCTCTGCGCTTCATCGCACCTATCGAAGGCCCAGTTACCGAACAATTGGGCAAACGCATCGACTGGTCTCAAACCCCCATGATCTTTCCCGAATCCGGCCTCATTCGCACCTATCTCGAAAAATGGTTCCGCCAAAAAGGCATTCGCCCACGTGTTTACGGCCAAGTCTCCGGTCACGAAGCCATCATATCCCTTGTCAGCTTAGGTTTTGGCGTAGGTGTCATTCCCGAACTCGTACTTGAAAAAAGCATGATCAAAACCGACGTCAAACTGCTCAACGTCAAACCCACCTTACCCGATTTCCGTGTGGGCCTCTGCGTCAAAAAAAGCAAACGCAACCTCCCCGTCGTCAAAGCATTTTGGCAAACCTTAGACGACATGGACTCGCAATAAATCAAAACAGCTCTCGTAAAAAAAAATGACTTACCCACTTATTTCACTAAATTCAAACCTTAAACTGCGTTTCTATTTTCATTTCAAAAACTTCAATACCACCCACAGGCGGGGTGGGCCGTTGTGCAGTTGGTGTGGTGGCTTCTCGGGGTGTGTTGATGGGGCGTATGGAATACGCGGAAGGGCGGGAACTGCACGGGCTGGTGAGGATGGTTTGCGCTCGCAAAAGCACCAAACAAATTGAGAGCTCCCCGCAGGGGCGACTTTCTTTTCCCCCTTTTCTTTGGTCGTTTAAAGAAAAGGGGCCGCCGGAGGCATAAAAAGTTAAATTCAACCACAAAATATTTTATGTCAGCAATATCCCAATCCCTCTCAAAGGATCCTAAAATGACACACATCTATAAATCCTACCACCTGATCTTGTTTTTCATTCTCCCCATCCTCCTAAGCTGCACCTCCCCAGAAAACATCACCACAATATCCCCCGGCGACAACATCCAAAAAACCGTACAAACCGCCTTCATCAAAGCCAAACCCGGCGACATCATCGAATTTTCTGAAGGCCACTACGCCTTCACCCGCACCCTCTCACTCGACGTTGAAAACGTCACCCTCCGTGGCCAGGGCGCAGACAAAACCATCCTCAGCTTCAAAAACCAAGAAACCGGCTCCGGCGGCGAAGGCCTGCTCATCACCCAAGGCGGTTTCACCCTCGAAAGCATCGCCATAGAAAACACAAAGGGAGATGCCGTCAAAGTTGAAGGCGTCGACCGCGTCTTCTTCAAAAACGTACGCGTCGAATGGACCGGCGAACCCAGCTCTGACAACGGTGCTTACGGCCTCTACCCCGTCAAATGTTCCAACGTACTCATCGAAAACAGCATTGCTATCGGAGCCTCCGATGCGGGTATCTACGTCGGCCAATGTGAAAACGTTATTGTGCGCAACAACATTGCCAAAAACAATGTCGCAGGCATCGAAATCGAAAACACCACCGGTGCCGATGTGTATAACAATGTCTCCCAAAACAACACCAGCGGCCTGCTCGTATTCACCCTTCCCAATCTCCCAAAAAAAGAAGGCCACACCTGTCGCGTCTTCAACAATACCCTCACAGAAAACAACCACCCCAACTTCGCCAAAAAAGGCACCCTCGTATCCGGTCTCCCGCCCGGCAATGGTCTCATTATCATCGCCAATGACAAAGTCGAAGCCTTCGACAACACCTTCGTAAACAACAACACCGCCAACATCGCAATC
>JABIFK010000643.1 GCA_018650745.1 Candidatus Latescibacterota bacterium
ATCACGGCATTGATGACCCGGCTCTGATCAGTTACGTGCCACCTGTAACGGACGCATTGGGTGAAGAAGAGACACCGAGTTCGGTGATTTCATCTGCGGGTTTGGCACCGAGTACGGCAGAGAATGTGGTTGTGTTGCCATTTAATAATGCACAAGCGTGTGCGCGTTTGATTGATCAGAATAAAGAAGAATTGGCTGCTGTAATCATTGATCCCCTTTCGACGGCGGCGGGTTTGGCGTTGCCGGATGCTGAGTTCTTAAATACGCTTCGGGCTGTAACTGAGCAGCACGGGATTTTACTCATTTTTGATGAGATTGTGAGTTTTCGAATGTCGTCGGGTGGTACACAACAGGTTTATGGCATCACACCTGATTTGACATGTTTGGCCAAAGTCATCGCTGGTGGCACACCTGCTGGCGCTTTTGGTGGGCGTGCCGACGTAATGGCCTTGTACGATCCGATAAAAGGTGCTGCTATTCCACAGTCGGGTACGTACAATGGCAACCCTTTGGTGGCCGTGGCTGGTTTGGCAACTTTACAAACAATGACAGCTGAGGCCTACAATCACGTAGATACATTGGCACAACACATTGCCGAAGGCCTTGACGGTGTGTTTCGAGAAGCGGACGTCACAGCAACAGTTGTTGTCACTGGATCTCTCTTTCGCATTTACTTTTTAGACACCCCCCCACGTAATTATCGAGAAGCTGCTCAAGACGATAAAGAGAAACACAAGTGGTTGAATTTTTACTTGCTCAACCAAGGCATTGTCACACGACAAGGCGGGTGCACGTCTTTGCCAATGACGACGGAGCACGCTGACACACTGATCAAAACAGTGGGTGAAGGGGTGAAGGTGTGGGCGTTCAGTTAAAAAGGCAAAAGTAAAAAGGTAAAATTAAAAAACACCAAAACTTTAACTCCGCCCACGGTGGGGTGGGCCGTTGTGCAGTTGGTATGGATGTGTTGGGTGGGTGTGGTAGGGGCGTGTGGAACACGCGGAAGGGTGGGAACTGCGCGGGCTGGTGAGGGTGGTTTGCGCTTGTAAAAACACTGAAGCACATTATAAGCCCCACGCAGTGGCAGTCTTTTTGGTTACTTTTTTGGCTGTTGAAAAAAGTAATGCGCCGCAGGCATAAAAATGTAAAACAATTACAAATCATTTTTCTGAATCCATTCCTAGAAAGAAAATACAAAATGCCCCTACCAGACAAACTTGTCATACTCACCTTTGACGATGGTGTAAAATCGCAACTCACCTTTGCAGCGCCATTGCTGAAACAATGTGGATTTGGCGCCACATTCTATATTTCTGAAGGTCTAAACTTCCTCAAAGATAAAACGCGTTACCTGACGTGGGAAGAGGTGCGTGAATTGCACAACCAAGGTTTTGAAATTGGAAACCATACCCAACACCACACAAGCGTGACCAATCAAACACCTGAAGAATTGCGAAATGATATCGCCTATATTGACCAAAAATGCGAAGAGAACGGAATTCCTTTGCCCGTTACATTTTGTTATCCTGGGTATTCAAATACACCCGAAGCGATTGACGTACTTCGTGAGCGAGGATTTCAATTTGCTCGATGTGGCACAGAACCAGATTATCCTTATAACCGTGAAGGCGGTCGTGGCCCTGCTTATGATCCCCAGATTCACGATCCCCTGTTGGTTCCCACAACCGGTGCGAGTGGACCCAATTGGGATTTTGACGATCTTTTATGGGCACTCGATTTGGCAAAGGACGGCCAAGCAGCCGTTTTAACATTTCATGGGGTACCCGATTTGGATCATGCGTGGGTACACACTGATCCCGAACTTTTTGAACGATGCGTTCAACATTTGGTAGACCATCAATACACAGTAATTGCACTGCGCGATCTTGCAAATTATGTGGAGGTATAAATATGGCTGAACCCTTGCCCCTTGTTGCTTATGAAACGCTAGAGGATCAATTGGAGGCGCTTTATCGAGATGGGTACGCATATTTACCAAATGTGTTAAATACTGAGGCGGTTGCTGAGCTTCGAGAACAAATGGATATTGTGGAACCTCGCTCGGAGAGTTTTGATAAAAATATGCAACCCGAAGAACACGGGTATTTAAACAAACACGTGAACAATACGTTTAATCGACACCCATTATTCTTAAAATTCCTAGATTACCCTGGTGTGATTGAAATTGCAGAGGGTATTCACGGAGACGATTGCCACTCTATTGGCATGACCGCTTGGATGACCGGCCCTGGACGGCCGGATCAAAAATTGCACACCGATTGGTTGCCGATCAGTTTGCCCGCAGATGTATTAGCTGACCCGCGTGTGCGTGTGCCGATTTTTATTACGACGGCCCATTTTTATTTGGATGATTTGACCGAAGAATTGGGACCCACAAATTTTATTCCGGGCAGTCATCTTTCTGGATGTAGCCCAAACGGTGCGACCGAGTGGCAAGGGCAGACTGAGAAGTCGATTATGTGCAAGGCGGGTGATGTGGTGATTTTTCGCAGTGAGGTGTGGCATCGGGGTACGGCCAATACGAGTGATAAAACGCGTTATTTGCTACAAGTGCATTATGCCAAGCGAATGGTCACACAAAAGTTTCCGCCGTATTTGAATCGGTTTCAATTTGATCCTGAAATTCTCAAACAAGCAAACCCTCGTCAGTTGCGTTTGATGGGCGATCACAAAAAGAGCAGTTACGATTGATCTGAAAGGAAGAGGATGTCAGACACATTAGAGGTTGGTAAGCCGTTGCCAAGTTGGACAGATGGCATATTGGATTTGCACCATATCAATACGGGGTTTGGTGATGCTGCGTTTTACGTGTTGCCAGACGGCACCACAATGTTGGTAGACGCGGGGGAAATGGATCGAACGAGTGAGCGGGTACTCTCTCCGCGCAACGCACCGCCAA
>JABIFK010000742.1 GCA_018650745.1 Candidatus Latescibacterota bacterium
CAATGAGCCCATGTCAGCGGGGTGTCCGCCCAAATGTACGGGCAGGAGTGCAACTGTTTTGTCTGTTATGGCGCTTTCGACAGCTTCGGGCAACATCGTAAAGCTAACTGGGTCCACGTCGACGAGGGCGAGCGAGCACCGCACGGACAAGGGCGCGCTGGCTGTTGCGATGAACGTGTAGTTTGGGATAATGACCTCGCCACCGTCCACCAAGCCGTCTAAGTCGAGTGCAGCAGATATCCCGGCAGCGATAGACGTTGTGCCACTGGGCATCATCATACCATAGGCGGCATCACAATAGGCTGCAAAAGCTTGACCAAATTTTGCACCCATTGGCGCAGGCAAACCTTCGCTCTTATTGAGGTAGACTTCTTTCAACGTGGGCTCAATTTCTTCGACCCATTCTTTTTCCGAGTTGGCGGGCCAATCAGGCCAAGGTGCTTCAGTGGTGTCACGTACAGGTGTGCCACCGTCAACCGCAAGTTCAACGCCCATCTGAATACTCCAAAAGTGGAAAGTAAAAAAAACAAAAAAGGATATCACTTATGAAAGGGTAAGATTTCCCGTGCTATCAGTCAAGGATTTTAGAGCCGTTCTTGACCAGAGGTAGGCGCAAGCGTATATTTACTCAAAATGTTACCCAATTTCTTGTATTGAAGAAACTTAGCCCATGTCTTTGAATCTGATGACTTATCATTTTAAAAATCCGAGCGCTCGTGGTTTCTTTCTTGTCCTTGTGTTTTTTGCCTTCTTTGGATCTACACAGGCCCAGAGAAAACCAGACACCACCGTTGTAGAAGATCGGGAGTTCCTACAATTATTACAAAAATCTAAAGAACTTAACGAAGAGCAAAAGTGGCGAGCCCGACGAACCACAAATGTTCGTGTGCTTAGAGTTCTTGCAGATGATGAAGACACGGGTGTTCGTTTCTCTGTGGCTTTTAACAAGGCCACACCAGCTGATGCATTAATTAGGCTTTCGCTTGATCCCAATGAGAGCATCCGTTGGGCTGTTGCTATGAATCTGAGCATCCCCGATGGTGTTATGATTGATTTGGTGGCAGACTATGCCGAGATTGTGCGTTTGGGTTTGGCTGCCAATCCCAATATGTCTACAGAGGTGCTTACGATTTTGGCCGAAGATGTGTCTGTTGCTGTAAGACGAAAAGCTGCTGCCAATCCAAATACAGACCCTTTGGTCCTTGGTGACTTAGCGTCCGATCAGGAGCGCAGTGTCCGTTTGGCTGTCGCAGCAAATCCACAAGCGCCACCTTCGGTCATGGAACAGTTTTCACTTTCACCTGATGAGGCTTTGCGACTTGCAACGGCCCAGAATAAAGGTGCCGCATCGGCCGTGTTGTTGAGCTTGGTATTTGATTCGAGTGTTGAAGTTCGTAAATTGGTGGCTTCGCACAAAGATATGCCTGCGTCGGGTTTATTACGTTTAGCAGAAGATGCGAACTTGGCGGTAAGGCAAGCTGTGGTTGGAAATGCCACGACCCCCTCTGATGCGTTAGAAATCTTGGCCTTTGATGGGGAAGTCAGTATACGTCAAGAAGCCCGTAATCGTCTGGGAAAGTTACTTAAGAAACAGATTGCCGAAGACCGGGAGCGGTGATTATGTCACGTATTTTGCTAATAGACAGCAATCCAGAGAACAGAAAATCACTGGAGGGTTTGTTGCGATACAGGACCCATCACGACTTTGCTGTTGTTGAAAGTCATACAGAAGGGGCGCGCAAAGCCGTTTCATTGGCACCTGATCTCATTATGATGAATGTGCTTCTGTTTATGGGTAACAATTACGCCTTTCCTCGTGTGTTGCAACAGCACGACAAAACCAAAGATATCTCGTTCCTGGTGCAAGTAAATGGGCATTTGGATGAGGTAACGGAGAGGCAGATACAGGCTTCTGGCATGGCCGATATTGTGTATTTGCCGGTGAGTGCCGAAGAGTTAGAAAGTGCGATTTCCGAAGCTTTGAGCCATTCCTCAACCCAAGATGTGCAAGCGGTTGCACCTGTTGTTTGGCCCCAAGCAGGGCAGGCACAACAAGAACCCCGCCCAACGTCTGCTGACCAGAGTGGCGGCACTCACAAAACTGCCACAGTAAAACCCGTTCAGTGGCCAACTGTAGAAAAAAATACGCAACAGCCAAAATCAAAGCTTCCCCCAAAACAGGTTACAGATAGTAAACGCACAAACAAAGCCAGGCGCCCCCAAGAGAAGCACCAAGAAACTGGATTTCGGGTTGCAAACTTTGATCAAGTAGCAGATCAGACGCAAACAAAACGCCCATCAGAATTCAAAACCCCAAAATGGCAAACTGTTGACCCTAAAGACTTGAAGAAGCGAAAGTAAGTGTCGAAGGGACGAGGAGGTTGGTTGATATGACTCAAGCAGCGGATAAATTGGCATCACAAATTTCCGGAGATGTGCGTTTTGATCGCATGTCTCGATTGCTTTATAGCACCGATGCCAGCATGTATGAAATAGAACCCGAAGGCGTTGTGATGCCCAAAACGAAGGATGATGTTCGGGCGGTAATCGATTTTGCACGTGAACAAAACAAGGCCATTATTCCGCGCGGTGGTGGTACTGGGTTGGCCGGAGGGGTTGTTGGCGCGGGTTTGATCATGGATATGTCTAAATATTTGAATCACATCATCGAACTCAACGTCGAAGAACGATGGGTTCGAGTTGAACCCGGGGTGGTTTTGGACGAGTTAAATGCTCAGTTAAAACCACACGGCCTCCAATTTGCGCCCGATGTATCCACCAGCAGTAGAGCAACTATTGGTGGGATGACTGCCAATAATTCGGCAGGTGCGCATTCTGTGATTTATGGTAAAACGATTGACCACGTAATTGAGTTGGATGTGATTTTTGCAGATGGAACTGAAGCAACACTTGGCGAATTAGATGAGGCTGAAGTACAAAATAAATGTAAGCTTCAAACCTTAGAAGGCCAGGCCTACCGTGAAGTGATTCGGTTGGCGCGCGAAAATGCAGAGGAGATAGACAACAAGTATCCCAAAATCTTGCGCCGAGTAGGGGGCTATAACCTTGATGAATTTATAAAAAAGCAAGTTTTTAACTTGGCACGAATCGTGGTGGGGTCAGAAGGAACACTCGCAACCATAACCGAAGCAAAGTTAAATTTGGTACCTTTACCAAAATTCAAGGTCCTAGGATTTGTTCAGTTCCACGGCCTGATTGAATCTATGCGGGCTGTAGCACCTATTTTGACAACCGAGCCTGCCGCCATCGAATTGATTGACAAGATGATTTTGGATCAAACGAAGTCTTCTCTAGAATTATCGTCTCAGCGCGCTTGGGTTCAAGGTGACCCGGAAGCCGTTTTGGCAGTTGAATATTATGGGGATACACGTGAAGCCCTGTCTGGTAAATTGGATGCACTTGAGACTTTGATGCAGTCTGAGGGGTTGGGGTATGCTTTTGGTCGGGCAACGACAGATGCTGAACAAGCCAATGTTTGGAATGTGCGGAAAGCTGGTTTGGGCCTTTTAATGGGGGTTGTTGGTGACCCTAAACCCGTTGCATTTGTCGAAGATCAGGCCGTTTCACCCGAGAAGCTTCCCGACTATATCACAGAGTTTGAAGACATTATCAAAAAGCATCAAACCAAAGCGGGTTATTATGCGCATGCCAGTGTTGGTTTATTGCACATTCGGCCCATGGTAAATTTAAAAAACTCGGATGACATCCAAAAAATGCGTGCGATAGCTGAAGATGTAAGAGATTTGGTCATGAAGTATGGTGGTGCGGTGAGTGGGGAACACGGGGATGGTTTGGTGCGGAGTTGCTGGAATGAGCAATTTTTCGGGCCTGTTTTGTATCAAGCTTTTAGGGAGGTCAAGCAAGCCTTTGATCCTACAGGCATGATGAATCCTGGCAAGATTGTTGACGCGCCCATGATGACAGAGAATCTGAGATTTGGGCCTGATTATCGTTCCAAAGATCTGGATACCCATTTTGACTTTCAGGCTGATGGTGGCTTTCATCGCGCAATTGAGATGTGCAATGGTGTCGGAGCTTGCCGGAAAAAGGAAGTTGGTACGATGTGTCCGTCTTTTATGGCCACTCTTGAAGAAGAGCATTCTACTAGAGGGCGAGCAAATGCGCTGAGAGCTGCCATCTCTGGCAAGTGGGAAGGTGGCCTGACCGATAAACGGATGTATGATGTTATGGATTTGTGTTTGGAATGCAAAGCTTGCAAATCGGAGTGTCCTTCCAATGTTGATATGGCAAAGATCAAATACGAATTTTTAGCACATTATTATGCAAAAAATGGCCGCCCACTCCGTGCGATGTTATTTGGCCACATCGAAACACTTAGCAAACTCGGTTGTATGACGGCTCCTATTTCTAATTGGTTTGCAAATAATCCCTTGAGCAAATGGGCCCTGAAAAAGTTAGGCGTTGCACCTGGGCGGTCACTTCCGCCTTTTGCTTCTGAGACTTTTCCTCAATGGTTTGCCAAGCGTAATCCCATCGGTCGAGCCAAAAAAGTAGTTCTGTTTCACGATACGTACATGGATTACAATTATCCAGAAATCGGCAAAGCTGCTACCCAATTTTTAGAAGCCGCAGGTTTTGAAGTGATGCTTGCTGTAAAGAAATGCTGTGGTCGACCGCTGTTGTCGAGCGGATACATTGAGCGAGTCAAGGAAAACGCCGCCGCCAACATTGAACAATTGCATCGTTATGTTGAGCAAGGGTATCCAATCGTGGGTTTTGAACCCAGTTGTGTTTCAATGCTCCAAGACGACTATTGTGATTTGATTGATGATCCAAGAGCCAAGGTTGTTGCTCAAAACATCACTACTTTCGAAGATTTTGTAAGTGACTTAGCCCAGCGTGGTGAATTGGAGGTCAAATTCACTGAGGCAACACAAAAGGTCTTGCTACACGGCCACTGTCACCAGAAAGCTTTGTGGGGGGTAAATGGCGCTTTGGGCGCACTCTCGCTACCCGAGGGGTATGATGTTTCGCCCATTGCCTCGGGGTGTTGTGGTATGGCAGGGTCATTCGGCTATGAGGCAGAGCACTATGATGTGTCCCTCAAGGTGGGTGAAAGCCGCTTATTGAAGGTGGTTCGCGAAGCTGAGAACGACACTGAGATTGTTGCCGGCGGGTTGTCTTGTCGGCAGCAAATTATGCACGCTACCGGAAAAAGGGCAAAGCATCCAGCCGAGATATTGTGGGAAGCAGTGAAAGACAATGGATGATCAGATCAGGAAGTGCGTTAAAGTTGTCGGGCGGGTTCAGGGGGTAGGGTTCCGGTATTTTGCACATAAGCAAGCAAAGAAGTATGGTTTGGTGGGCTATGTTCGAAATCTGCCAAATGGAGAGGTGGAAGTTGATGTTGCAGGCAATACTAAAGATGTAGATGATTTTCTGTGCATTTTACAAAAAGGACCCTCGTCCTCGAGGGGCGACTTGGTGACCGAACAAGTTTTACCATTGCAAAATTTACCAGACACATTTGATATTCGATATTTCTAAATCTTGATGAGGAGACTGTGTGGCACTTACTGATTATATACGTAATATTCCTGACTTTCCCAAACCGGGCATCCAGTTTAAAGACATAACACCTTTACTTCAAGACCCTGGCGCATTGAAAGAGGTGATACAACTTTTGGCTGAACCCTATCGGGCGAATCCTGTCGACTATGTGGTTGGGATCGAGTCCCGTGGCTTTATTTTTGGGGCACCGCTTGCAATGGCGTTGGGAGTTGGTTTTGTGCCAATTCGCAAACCCGGTAAATTGCCTGCAGAAACCCTATCGGCGACTTATGAATTGGAATATGGAACCGATGAAATTCAGATCCACAAAGATGCGATCCAACCAGGGCAATCAGTGGCGATGGTCGATGATCTGCTGGCTACTGGTGGTACGATGTCTGCTGCCTGTGATTTGATCAATCGGTTGGACGCGAATATTGTAGGCATTTCGTTCTTGATAGAGTTGGCATTTTTGGAGGGACGGGCTCGGTTGATGGATCAAGATATCCACGCACTCATCACGTACTAAGCAAGTGATGGACTTCCGAGATCAAAATATCTATTTTAAACGGCTTGTGCATACAAACACAAGCCTTAAAATGTGAGAAGTCTTGAGCTGTTTTTATTTTGGATAGGAAGAGGATAGCTGGAATATCTACATTCTGTTGCCTAAGGATTTGGAGCGTGTTTTCGCCGTTAATAATGGGCATGTCGTCGTTTAGTATGATGAGATCCAACACATTGTTTTGTGCGTGTTCGAGTGCCACGTAACTATCTACCGGGCAACGAACATCAAAACCACAGTTTTCAAGTTTGTCTTTGAGTATGGTTTTGATTTCCGGATCGTTTTCGAGAATAAGAATAGACTTGCGCATAGCTTCTGTTTGACGTGTCATAGATGGGATTGTATATTTCTCAAATGGCCCCCGTAGCTCAGAGGATAGAGTAGCGGATTCCTAATCCGTTGGTCGCAGGTTCGATTCCTGCCGGGGGCGCTCTTAATCTCTTGTTGAACAGTGTTTTCTGGGGTCTTGTGGGACGATGTTTGGGCAATTGGTTTTGATAGATGTGCCTATTGTGGAGCAAAAATACTTTAAAGCTCGGTCTCAAACTAGTGCTTTTGGTCTATCAACGCAATGAGAATTCAATCCAGTAAAGGCAGGTGATACCTATCACCTGCCTTTTTTATTAAGCATAAAACCTTTTCGCTTATGGGCACGATTTTCTTTTGCCGTTCATTGCGCTAAGTGCATTCGAGTCAATTTTGTCAGGGTGAGTGAGTGAATATCCTTCCAGTCGTGCATTCCTAAATGCTCCAAGATTATGTAATGTAATAACTTGTGGCAACCACTCACTGTCCCTCGGTGACCATCTTATTATGACACCCCGCTGCAAACCGATCAATGTGATCGTCAAGTAATGGAGTGGGCCTGATGTTGGCTCATAAATAGAAAAAAAGGGCATAGAACTTAGCCTTGAATGTCGAGAGGAAGAATAAGGTCTAGCGTTCATTGTTGCGACCTATACTAATATTAAAACAACGTTCATGCAAGGCATTTGATCTGAGGGTTTGGGGATTTTAGCAACAACAAATTCGTGAGCACTAGGGACAGAAAGTGCTTGTGTTCACGTTGGTTATCGCGTTATATTTTGCTGAGGGCGTAACAGCTTTACAAGGCGTGTGTGACGGGTTGTGGGCACGTAAATTTCACGGAAAGAGTTGTTTATGTTGTTCGGTTCATTATTCAAAGGTGATCAAGGCATCACTATTGGTAAGCGCAGAAAACGAAAGTTAACCGCGCGTGATGTCATTGACCGGCTCAATGGTTTCGATTTTACGGCCGCCAATTGTACCCTGATCAGGGATCACTTGGGCAATGATAAAATTGAGGATTATGGTCAAGTCGATGTATTTCGTTTGCGCGATGAAGAAGTCTTTGCTCTTGAAAATACATTCTGTATCACCACCCCTACTGGCATGAAATTGAAAACGGACATTGGGGGGGATTTGGGGGCAATCGTGTCCGCAGTTGAAACGGCACCTGGTGCATTAACCGATGATCCCTTTGATGAGTTTGAGGATGAAGGAGAAGGTGAGGGGGGAGAGCAGGAAGAAGATGAGGCAGCAGACCATTCGGAGAGCAGCAGACCTGAAGGAAATGTGGATGAAGCCCAAGAAGAGCCACCTTTGGACGAAACAGATGAAGAAGATGAAGAAGATGAAGAGGATGAGGAGTTAACCCCTATTTCAGCCGGTGCGGCAGATGCCGCTGAAACGCAAGAGGAGATGTTGGGGTTGGGCCAAGTCATTCGCCTTCGATTTTTCTTTAGGCGCGTGCCTTATGAATTAGATTGCCAAATAGTCGATCGATTTAATCCCAATCGGATAAAAGGTGACATCGACCTTACTCCCCGATTTGGTGTGGGGTATCGTGTAAAGCCTCTTACAGACGTTCGGAACCGAGACAAGCGTCGGTACATCCGTTACACGCACCGCATGGGGTTTGGTCATTTGCGGGTCCGGAATGAGATACAATTTCACGTCTTTGCACACCGAACAGACATCGAAATTCCTGAGAGGGGCGCACTAAAACCCGTTATTACTTATGATGATTTCAAGAAAATACCTTTTGGTTCGCCCACAGTAGAAGAGCTCAAAGGAGCTGAAAAACTGGAGGATGTTGTTGAGTTTTTTATGCGTTGCATGGTAAATATACCAACGGAACGCTGTTATGTTTATATCAGCAAAGGGTATTTTGATGCCGTTCGGCGAAAGTCCAGTTTGGTGGGGTTGGGGCCCTATGCCACGGTTGGGGCACAACAAACAACCATATTGCCCAAAATATTCGTCAAGAAGCCTATGAAGGGCAAAACCGTTTTAGAAAAAATGTTAGCCGAAAAAGGCAAAGGCCCCCGTGACACACATAAAATGAGAATTGTCGAAGATATCCAAGATCGGTATTCTTTGTTGACGCGCGAATTAAAAGTTTGGCAAGCACGACGCCGTCAAAAAAAGGTAGAAAATTTCGATAATGACATGTGTCAAGTTTCATTCGCTTCATCTTATGGCACAACACCGCAAGATATCTATCCCATGCGCGTGTTTAATTTGAATTGCGAGCTTATTGATGTAGGACTTGAAAACTTGACCCTGAAACCACTGTTTTTCGAAGATGCCAGGGCTCGCGATGTTTCTGAACGGGAATTCATCCGTCAAGAAGATGGCTTTCCTGTAGATTTGCTCAACTTTAGTGTGGGGGGGGCTGAGTTTAGAGGAGCAGAAGAAGAAGCCCAACACAAAGCTTTCCTTAACTATTTGGGTGGGGAGGGTTTTGAGGACTTGTCTTTTGAAGAACAAGTAGATGCTTTGCGAAAACACGCAGTGTTGCTCTATTTTTATCCTGTCTTAACTTTTACGCGATCCCAAATTCAAGATTATGAACCATATCTGCCCGGTCGCATTCCCGTGATTGCTCGGGTTGCTCGGTTTAGAACAGCACTCAACGCCGACACGCAGCAACCTCAGATTGTGTCACTTGGTTTGGAGTTCATATATAATCCTGTCCAAGATGCTTATTCACGTGATCTAAATGTTTATGATCAGTGGGAACAAATAACACCTTACACTGAGAATACACAGTTTATTGAGATACATAAATCGCTGCAGCTGTTGTTTGGTTTTGATCGTGCCTTGAATGAAGACCTGCGTGAGGACCAAACCAAAGAGAAAAAAACCGGCTCAGAAAACGACGAATCGAATACTTCTTCAAATGGATCGGAAACATCCTAATTTTTTCTTTACTGTGCCGGTGTCGGGAGCGCGACAAGCATTCGTGCTCCCCTTTTTATGCCTGGAATGAAACATGTACAAAACAATAAGTGTTCGATGGGTGCTGGTTGGCGTTTTATTTATCAGCCTGTTGGGGTGTTATAGCCCCGAAAGAAGCCTTTCTTTAGATCCCCACAACAAATCCTTGGTCCACATCTTGGATGCGCAGTATGATCCCACCATTGGGACCGTGCTCATAAAATGGGAATATATAGGCAGTGAAGCGGTGACTGCTTTTGAAGTACAACGCCGATTTGAGAGTACTTTTGAGGTTGTTGCGCGAATAGATGGCAACAGTGTGGCTTCTG
>JABIFK010000618.1 GCA_018650745.1 Candidatus Latescibacterota bacterium
AGCGCGATACTTTGCCATTGGCAGGGTTGCCAACTGCATAAGTAACAGCCAACTCGGCCCAAGGGTTCTCAATGGTTTGCTTGTGGCCAAGCGAAATACGACGACGATCTTTGTCGATGTTAAGCACTACCACTTCAAGCTCTTGACCTTTTTTGACAACTTCGTTCGGGTGGCGAATACGCTTGGTCCAAGACATATCTGAAATATGAACCAAACCATCAATACCATCTTCAATTTCGACAAATGCGCCAAAATTGGTCAAGTTGCGCACAGTTCCCATCAAACGTGTGCCAGATGGATATTTGGCATCCAAATCTGACCATGGATCGGGTTGTACTTGCTTGAGTCCAAGTGAAATCTTTTGCTCATCTTTATCGATGTTGAGTATCATCACTTCACACTCATCACCAATAGACACCAACTTGGAGGGATGACGAATATGCTGCGTCCAAGACATTTCAGAGATGTGCACCAAACCTTCAACGCCTTGTTCCAACTCAACAAAAGCACCGTAATCGGTAATACTGACAACTTTACCGATGACCTTGCTGTCCACTGGGTATTTGGTTTCGATGTCTTCCCAAGGATGGGATTGCAATTGCTTCATACCCAACGAAATGCGTTCACGCTCTTCGTCATAATTGAGCACCTTAACTTCGACTTCATCACCAATAGACAAAACTTCTGAAGGATGTCCAACACGCCCCCAGGCAATATCAGTAATGTGCAACAAGCCGTCCAAACCACCCAAGTCAATAAACGCACCAAAGTCGGTAATATTCTTGACCATACCTTGACGCACTTGGCCCACTTCCAACGTTTGCAAAATCTCTTTACGTAAACGTTCGCGTTCTTGTTCGAGTACCACACGACGCGACACGACAATGTTGCGACGATTCTTGTTCAACTTGATAATGCGGAATGGGAAAACATCTCCAATAAACTGATCGAAGTTTTTAACCTGCTTAATATCAATTTGCGAACCAGGCAAAAATGCATCCACACCAAACAAGTCAACCACAATACCGCCTTTAATGCGGCGGACCAGGCGACCTTCAACAATTTGGTCGTTATCGTAGGCTTCTTTAATGCGATCCCAAACGCGCATGAAGTCGGCTTTGGTTTTCGAAAGCACAACTTGGCCTTCTTGGTCTTCAACACTTTCTAAGAAGACCTCAACTTCATCACCCACTTCAATTGCAGGTGGATCACCAAATTCAGCAATTGGAATCGTACCTTCAGATTTAAAACCAATATCGACTACCACAGCACCATCGTGAATAGCCAACACCTTACCAGCAACAATTTCACCCTGTTCAATAGTCTCTAATGTGCCTTCATAGAGATCCATCATCTCACTAAACTGATCGTCGCTATATTCGCTCTCATCGAGCACACGCAACGCATCTTCAGGACTCAAATGTGATGTTGTATCAATAATCTTAATATCTTCTGCCATGCGTAATGCATCCTCCAGGACCGTGCCCAAAACACGGGGCATGAAAAAAACGAACCCAAGGGCTCGTTAGAAATGGTCTAAAAATACCTTACTTTAGACCACCAAGTTGGGGGTTTGTGCCGACGCCAATGTCATTATCTGCGCATAATGCGCTCTGCAGGAGCAACCGCGCCAGCTTTCCGCTGCGCCTGACCAATTTTTCCAATTTGTAACATCACTTGCTTGCTAATAAAATAGTATGCATCTTTCCGACGTTCGGGCAATTGATCTGCACAAAATTGGATAGGCTTTCCAAAACGTACAGTTAAACGATCCAAACCCAAAACAGTCTTCCAAATACGTGTCGTACCAGATATATACGCCGGTAAAACAGGTACTTGCGTTCGATGCACCAACATACCAATGCCTGGCCGAGGTTTCAAAAAACCAGGTTTTTTATTCCGTGTCCCTTCAGGGAAGATCAACACCGGACGCCCTGCACGCAAGAACTGGGTCCACGTCATAATGGCACTGCGATCCCCTCGTCTGCGATCCACAGGCATGGCATTCAAATTTCGAATCAACCAACCCAAGCCAGGCACAGAAAAGAGCTCAGCCTTAGCAAGATACCAAAGTTCACGCCCTGCCGCAACCCCAATGATCACAGGATCGACATAAGAGCAATGATTAATGGCCACCACAAAACCGCCATTTGAGGGGATATTTTGGCGCCCTTCCACTCTTACACGAAACAGCAATGCGGCAACAGCATACGCTATCCACCATATAAAACGATAAAAAGTCATAAGGTTATACCAGTTTACCTACGTCAAACTCGTTGCCCCAGACACACTATGATTCAGCTTGTATTTTTACTTGGGCCAACGCAACAACCTTTGCAACTTGTACATCTATAGACATCCCAGTTGTATCAACCAAAACGGCATCTTCCGACGGCCAAGGTCCAAAACGAAGTTGCGTTTGCCGATCTCGTTCATCTCGCTCACGAATTTGACGCTCCAATAAGGCCACGTCGGCCCTTTCGCCCCGCGCTGCCATTTCAAGTTTTCGGCGGTGTGCACGTTCGGCAACATCTGCCACTAAAAACACCTTTAATTCTGCATCGGGGAAAATTGCCGTCCCTGTATCACGGCCTTCCAAAACGATGCCACCATCACGCCCAATAGCCTGTTGGGTCGCCACCAAAACGTCCCGCACACCCTGGTGCACAGCCACTCTCGACGCAGCATCAGATACCTTCGGTGTGCGAATCATCAGTGAGATATCTTCGCCATCCAAAAAAGTATGCACCCCATCTCCACCTGCCTTTTGATCAATAGCAACAGATTTGGCCAATGCAACAACAGCATCTGCATCATCGGCATTGGCACCTGCTCTTACCACAGCCAGCCCTACAGTTCGATACATTGCACCCGTATCCAAATACAAATAATCCAAGGCCTTAGCAACAAGTTGCGCCGTTGTGCTCTTACCTGCTCCAGCGGGCCCATCAATGGCCAGCACAATACCATTTCGTCTCATAATCAACCCAAATCCTTAATCCACCAAACCGCTTTTCTGATTTTGACTTCCCTTTTTTTATTTTTTTTACTTTTCATTTGTCATCCAACCCGACCAACTCTTTTAAAGCATTCACTTCTTTGGGGGTCAAATGACGCCATTTGCCCAATGCCAAGCCATCTACCACCAAGCCTGCAAAAACAATGCGCGTCAGTTCGAGCACCCGATGCCCAACCGCCACGCACATTAACTTCACTTGTCGCTTACGCCCCTCGTGCAAAGTCAATTCCAAAACAGAATTTGCACCCAAATTACGAATCTGTTTTACCTTGGCCGGAGCCGTAATGCCGTCCTCTAAAACAACTCCTTTGGCCAACAGCCCCAGCGCATCAGGCAATGGGCGACCGCGCACAACGGCACGGTATACTTTTTCAACCTCATAACGCGGATGTGTCAGTCGATAGCTCAAATCGCCATCATCGGTTAATAATAACACACCTTGCGTATCCAAATCCAGTCGACCAACGGGGAAAACCCGCGCCTGAATATCTTTTAACAAACCAAAAACTGTTTTTTGGTGATGTGGATCTGTTGCAGAAACCAAATAACCTGCCGGTTTATTGAGTAAGACATACGTATTTGTTTGAACCAACGTAGCGACCTTACCTGCACATCGCACCACATCAATTTCAGGGTCTACCCGAGTGCCAGGATGTGTAACCACCTGGCCATTTACCTCAACCTTACCCGTTTGGATCAGTTGGTCGCTCGCCCGACGTGAGGCTACCCCCGCCCGTGCCAGAAACCGATTCAGGCGCTCCATTTTCACCATGCTCCATTTCCGCTTCACCGCCACCAACAGACGCATTCTCAACCCCATTCTCACTTGCATCAAGGGCCTGTTGCGGTTCCACGATGCCAGTAAGCGGGCTGTCTTCACCTTGTGTAATACGGTGTTCTTCTTCTTTGAGTAATTCTTCCAATTCGCGCAATTTAGGCAAATCAGACAATGTCTTAAGACCAAAGTGCTTTAAAAAGTCACGCGTTGTACCATAAAGCAAAGGGCGCCCAGGTGCTTCAGAGCGACCCGCAATACGCACAAGCCCTTTCTCCATCAGTTGTCGCAACACACCATCAACAGCCACACCTCGAATATGTTCTACTTCGGCCTTGGATAGCGGCTGCTTAAATGCCAAAATAGCCAACGTCTCCAATGAGGCAGGAGACAAACGAGGCGGCACTTTCTCTTTCATAAGCTGGCGTATCCACGGTGCAAACTCAGGATGCACCATTAATTGGAAACCGCCAGCAACTTCGATAATGCGAAAACTACGACCCGAATTGACATATTCGTCATTGAGCGCATCAACATAAAGACGTATTTCTTTAGCACCGATTTCGCGCCCCAATACAGAAGACAGTTTAGCAGCCCCCAATGGATTGTCTGCAGTAATGAGAATCGCTTCAACAACACCTTGATTACGAGCATGTTCATCGTCTGCTAAATCGTCAATTGCTCGGTGCTGCGGTTCAACTTCTTCCATTTCTTCAACTTCTTCAGACATCCTCTGTAGCCTCCGATTGTGAACCTTCCTCAACTTCGGGTACCTCTTCTGAAGGTTCACGTTGATACACCCAAATTTCCCCATCTAAATCGACTTGTTTCACCATCACTTTCAGCTCTTTCATCAATTCTAAAACAGCAACGAAAGTGACCACAATAACAATGCGTTGGGCCCCTGCTATCAGCTCAAAAAAAGGCACCTGCCCCCGTTCGGCCAATGCTGCCATCACAAAGTCCATACGCTCTTCAGAGGTCACTTCCACTTCTGCGACTTGATGA
>JABIFK010000439.1 GCA_018650745.1 Candidatus Latescibacterota bacterium
GCCGCCAGTGACAAACAACAAATCAACACCGTAGTACCGTACCGCAACATGCTCTTTGTCACACTGAGTATGGCTTGGGCAGAAACACAAGGCATCTCCAACTTGTATCTCTCTCCTGTAAAAGATGACTTTCTGGCCTATCGCGACTGTCGCCGTGATTTCTACAATGCCCTCGAATCGGCCCTATCTCTAGGTGCCACTCAAGAAACCCAAGCGTGTATTCATACCCCCTTTGTTGACAAATGGAAATCTGAGGTTGTCAAGATAGGTCTCGAACTCAAAGTGCCATACGAATACACCCATACGTGTTATGAGGGCATACGCCCTGCCTGTGGAAAATGTGATGCATGTACCGAACGCATACAAGCATTTCAAGCAAATCATGAAACAGATCCACTCGTCTACGGTTAACACCGTCCCCCCGTCACAATAAACAAAAAAGGCCGTTGTGTTTTATACACAACGGCCTTTTTTAGATTTCACCAACTAAATTATGAAGCATCGTCTCATACGCTTCATTTTTGCTTCTTCTTAAGCATTCTTCAACGCAGTAACGGCCTCCATCAAACGCTTATCGGCCTTGCATCGCATATCCAGCAGCAAATCCATATCTTGCAAGGATTGAGAAGCGACCTGCAAACGACACACTTCTATCCGATCCGCCAACGCGCCCATAACCACATCCAAAAGCATAATATCGGCCACATCATCAGCAACCATGCATTCATCGGCCAATACACGGCGAATCGCTTTCAGAGGCTCTTTTATTGCTTCAACATCTTCTATCGTTTCGCCATTGCCTTTTACCAACCCCGGTGACAGCCGAGCCAAAATACCGTCGTTCAAGTGTTCACGTGTTTTCTCTTCGGTCCAAGACTCAGCCAACAACTCCATCAAAGATGCCCCATCAACAGGTTGTTTAACTGGTTCTTGTCCTCTTGGCTCATCATTGCGTGTGCGCGTATCATCATTGCGCCCACGATTGTCATCTTGGCGATTCCGCGGCTCTTCATTGCGGTTTCTATTATCGTCATTACGCCCACGCCCACGACGCCCACGACTGGTGTTACGCCCGCGGTTGTTGTTACGCCCCCTGCTGCGGTTATCTTGCTCTGAGGACTCCCTGCGCGTATCAGATCCTGAAGTCCCAGACGATTGCGTAGCTGTAGACTCTGCTGAACGCTCTGTTGCCTTTTCTGGTGTTCCTTCAGATGTTGCCGATGACGAAGCAGGTTTTGTTTCTGAGCTTTGAGATTCCTGTGCAACCTGAGGCTCCACAGCTTGTACCGGTGCAGGTTGCGTCACAGTCTCAGATGGTTTAGGCGTTTGGGGTAAAGACTTAGACTCTGATTCGGTAGAAGAGGTCGTACTACGCGCCCCTTTGCTCGCCCCTTGTTGCTCGTCCCATCCGATGGGGCCGCTTTTTTTAGCACGACGCCCCCATTGCATGCTCGCATCAGCTGATTCACCTGATGATTTTCCATCATCCGTCAATGGTGTTGCAACACTTTGTGGCGTTTTGTCTTCATTCGACCCTACCTGAGAGGCTGCCTCAGCCGGGGTTACACCTTGAGCAGCACGCTTCTTGGATGGACGCCGTGAAATGACCGTGCGACCTTCCCCTCCAGTACCTTCAGCCTTAGGTGCTCTTGCACTTTTCTTACTCACCCGTTTCTTAGAAGGTCGACGCGAAGTTTTCTTATCCTCATCATCCCCTTCGTCGTCTTTCTTTTTTGCACGTGTCTTCTTTACTGGCTTCTTAGCCGCTTTCTTTGCAGGACGCTTTTTTGCAGGACGCTTTGTAGAAGAAGTCGTTTGCGCTTCTTCAGGTGTTGCATCAGTCTGGGCGTCGTTTTCAGATTCCGCCATAAATTCCCTTCCACACAAAATTAAAATTTACCAATTTGTCTCATTATACCTAAGGTGTCTATCAAATGCACCGGATATCATAACACACGATAACATTATAATATAGATAAAACAAACAATAATTTCAACTCTGTGCTACCAATAAAAAAAGGCCGACCACATGGTCGGCCTTTTAGATTGTCTACATAAAGCCTAATGCATATGACCATGATGGTGACCATGACCATGACCATCATCTTCTTTTTCTTCAGGTTTTTCTGTTACCAATGCCTCTGTTGTAAGCAACAAACCCGAAATGGAAGCTGCATTTTCAATGGCAGCACGCACCACTTTGGTAGGGTCCGTGACCCCCGCCTTTACCATATCTTCATATGTTTCGGTGCGGGCATTATAACCAAATGCGCCTTTACCTTCGCGCACTTTTTGCACAACCAAACTGCCTTCTTCGCCAGCATTGGTTGCAATTTGACGCATGGGTGCTTCCAATGAACGACGAACAATCTCTACACCCGTCTTTTGATCGCCTTTCACTTGGCTACGCACTTTATCCAAAACATCAATGCTGCGTATCAATGCCACGCCACCACCCGGAACAATACCTTCTTCCACAGCAGCACGTACCGCATGAAGTGCATCTTCCACACGGGCTTTCTTTTCTTTCATTTCTGTTTCAGTTGCAGCACCCACATTGATGACAGCCACACCACCAGCCAATTTGGCCAATCGTTCCTGCAGCTTTTCACCATCATAATCCGACGTTGTTTCTTCAATTTGGCGACGAATTTGCCCCACACGCCCTTGGATATCAGATGAAGAACCAGCACCTTCAACAACCGTCGTGTTATCCTTGTCAACAACAATGCGTTTGGCCGTACCCAAATCAGAAATTTCAATATTTTCAAGCTTAATGCCCAAATCTTCAGTAATAACACGAGCACCAGTCAATACAGCCAAATCTTCTAACATTTCTTTGCGCCGGTCGCCATATCCTGGCGCTTTAACAGCACAAGCCGACAAAGTGCCACGCACTTTGTTCACCACAAATGTTGCCAAGGCTTCGCCTTCAACGTCTTCGGCAATGACCATAAGGGGTTTGCCAGTTTGGGCCACTTTTTCTAAAACAGGCAAAAGGTCTTTCATATTTGAAAGCTTTGTTTCATTAATCAAGATCAAAGCATCTTCTAATACAACTTCCATGTTTTCTTGATCGGTCACAAAATAGGGTGATAAATAACCCCGATCAAACTGCATACCTTCCACAACATCAAGTGTGGTTTCAATGCTCTTGGCTTCTTCTACAGTAATGGTGCCATCTTTACCTACTTTATCCATCGCCTCGGCAATAATATCACCAATGCCGCTGTCACCATTGGCCGATACGGTTCCAACTTGTGCAATCGACTTGCGATCTTTCACTTGCTGGCTCTGGCTGACCAATTCTTTTACCACAGCTTCAACTGCCACGTCGATACCACGTTTCAAATCCATAGGACTTGCGCCCGCAGTAACATTCTTTAAACCTTCACGATAAATCGCTTCGGCCAAAACGGTAGCTGTTGTGGTACCATCACCTGCAACATCAGATGTTTTGGACGACACTTCTTTTACCATTTGTGCGCCCATATTCTCATAGGGATCTTCCAATTCAATTTCTTTTGCAACACTGACACCGTCTTTGGTCACTGTAGGTGACCCCCAAGACTTTGCCAAAACCACGTTGCGACCCGCTGGGCCCAAAGTGGCTTTTACAGCCTTACTGAGTAAGGTAACACCGTCTAATATGCGCTCACGTGCTTCAATGCCATAGGAAATCTGTTTGGCTGCCATCGTTTATCCTCCTTCACAAATACTGTTCAAAATCACTTATTGAATGATGGCCAAAATATCATCTTCATTCACGATCACATATTCTGTGCCTTCAATTTCAATTTCAGTACCACCATATTTACCAATTAAGACTTTTTCGCCCACTTTGACTTCAGAAGCGATCACGTCTCCATTTTTGTTGCGTTTGCCAGGTCCCACAGAAACCACCTCTGCTTCTTGTGGTGTCTCTTTGGCTGTATCAGGGATGATAATGCCACCCTTTACTTGTTCAGCTTCATCAATTCGCTTCACCATGATGCGGTCAGACAAAGGACGCACCTTCATGTGAAACCCTCCTTGAGTATTGTTTTTAAACGGTTTATGTATCTTTATTAGCACTCGATCAAGTCGAGTGCTAAATCTCGCTCAAAAATATACAAGCTCTGTAATATTCATGCAAGCGTAAAAACAACAAGGAATGGAGAACTAAATATGGCCAGGTACCTGGCCATATTTAGTTCTCCATTCCCCAGAAAAGTCTCAAACCTGTGCCAATTTACGTTTCTTCTCTGCCAGCAGCTTTTCCAAATGTTCAATCTGACCCTCTAATAGCTTTGGATCTTCAGGTGGGCCATCTTCTTCGAGAGGTGGTGGTATATCTGCTGGCAAATTGGCATCTTCCCAATCGCCATAACCACCTTCCATTGAGATAATTTGTTCATACCCCAAATTCAACAAAGTTTCACCAGCCAACAAAGAGCGCACACCACCCGCACAAATAACCACCACTTCTTGTGACTTATCCGAAATCTCTGTTTCAACGCGCGTTTCTAATTCTCCACGCGGAATGTGAACAGCTCCTTTTAAATGTCCACGCTCCCATTCATCTCCCCCTCTAACATCCAAAAGTACCGGCTCATTACCCGCTTCCAAATAATCATGCACTTCTTGTACGGTCATCTCTTTTATTTTTTGGCGAGCTTCATCCAACAGATCTTCACGCGACTTCATAAGCAACCTTTCCTTACCGATATACTTTCTTATCATTGACTTTAAATTGAAGTCTTACACTATTTTACCCTCTGCCGTGACACTGCTTGTATTTCTTTCCACTGCCACATGGACATGGTTCGTTACGCCCAACTTTCTTTTCTACACGCACAGGTTGTTTCTTAGGTCCGTCACCTTCGGTAGAATTGGTAGCCAATTCATCAGGAGATGCAGATGAAGGGTCGGGCACACCAGCAAATCCCATCCCAGTTGCATCTTCGTGAACCAAAGACAAACGCTCTGGTCGCTGCGCACGGGGTTGTGTTGGGCGCTCTTCGACAGAAATGCGAAACATCAAACGCAAGGTTTCGCGATTGATGTCTTCCAAGAGAGCCACAAACATCTCATACCCTTCGCGCTTATACTCAATCAGCGGATTTTTTTGACCATAACTGCGCAATCCTATGCCTTCTTTCAGATCATCCATCTCGCGCAAATGTTCTTTCCACTTTTCATCAAATACGCTCAAATAAATCATCCGTTCAACTTGACGCATGCTTTCAACGCCCAACAACCGCTCACGGCGATCATACGTTTCGCGAACCCCTTCTAAAATACGGTCTCGCAAGCCCTCTTGACGCAATGTGGGTAATTCGTCGTCTGTAATAGGCGGTGCTTGCAAGAAAATATTGCGCAATTCAGCCATCAAACCATCAAAATTCCAATCTTCTGGATGTGCATCTGGCGGCACATGAGTAGCCAAGACATCATCTACTGTATCGTTGATCATATCACTGATTAATGATGAAATGTCTTCTTCTTCCAAAGCATGCCGACGTCGATCGTAAATCACTTCGCGCTGCTGATTCATCACATCGTCATATTCCAACACCTGCCGACGAAATTCAAAATTGCGCGCTTCTACACGTTGCTGTGCTTTGCCAATAGAACGTGTCACCCAAGGGTGTTCAATCACTTCACCATCTTCAGCACCCAAGCGATCCATCACACGTGCAATGCGATCAGATCCAAACAAGCGCATCAAATCATCTTCAAGCGAGATGAAAAACCGAGAACTGCCAGGATCACCTTGACGACCGGCACGCCCCCGCAACTGACGGTCAATACGCCGAGACTCGTGTCGTTCTGTACCAATAATTTGCAAACCGCAAGGAACAGCATCATTACAATTAAATTCTTTGAGATGTGGACAAACGGGCTCGCCATTTTCTGAATTGCCCACCAAAGCACATTGATACCCCTCTGGTGCTTTGATCACACCAGGCCCCAGCTTAATATCCGTACCCCGACCGGCCATATTGGTTGCAATCGTCACAGCACCCGGTTGCCCAGCTTGCGCCACAACCTGCGATTCTTGCTGGTTTTGACGTGCATTTAAAACTTGATGTTTAATGCCCTTTCGTGTCAACATACGCGACAACAATTCCGAAGTTTCGACCGTAACAGTCCCCACCAAAACGGGTAAGCTCTGTTCGTGCATTTCGGCCACTTCATCAATAATGGCTGTATACTTCTCTCGTTTGGTGCGATAGATCAAATCATTTGAATCTGAGCGACGAATGGGTTCATTGGTTGGAATCACAACCACATCCAAACCATAAATTTCCAAAAATTCCGAAGCCTCTGTCTCTGCAGTCCCCGTCATACCACCCAGTCGATTATACAATCTAAAATAATTTTGCAAGGTAACCGTAGCCACCGTTTGTGTATCGCGTTCAACCTTTACACGTTCTTTTGCTTCTAAGGCTTGATGCAGGCCATTTGAAAAGCGTCGACCAGGTTGTGGGCGCCCCGTAAACTCATCCACAATAACAACTTTGCCTTCAACAACCATATACTTCACATCTTTTTCATAAAGTGTATAAGCTGACAAAAGCTGTTGCATGCTGTGAATACGTTCACTTTTTTGTGCATAATCTTGATAAGCCTCATCTTGTTGTTGCAATTTCTCTTCATCCGACAAAGCACTATTGGCCTCAATAACCTGTAGTGCCTCATCTAAATCTGGCAACACAAAATCATCGGGATGGTCACTAATGGTGACACGGCCTTTTTCTGTCAAATCATTAATGTGGCTTTTTTCATCAATGCTAAAGAACAAATCGTCATCTAATTCGTTTACGCGTTTGTCACGTATATAATCAGCCTCAACCCGATTGATTAAACGCTTAATCCCTTCTTGTTGCTGTAACTTCAGCAACCGATTGTTTTTGGGCATACCACGTTGCACTTGAAGCAACCAGGTACCTGCCTGATACTCATCTCCGGTTTCCAGTTCTTCATCAGCTTTTTTTAAGATATCATTCACAACCTTGGTTTGAGCCCGCACCAATTTTTCGACATTAGGGCGCATTTCTTCATAACGATGTGAGGTGGTTTCTTGCACCGGTCCAGAAATAATCAAAGGCGTGCGCGCCTCATCAACCAAAATACTATCGACCTCATCAACAATTGCAAAATAATGCTCTCGTTGCATCAAATCTTCTGGCCGAACAGCCATATTATCGTAGAGATAGTCGAACCCAAACTGATCTTTGGTACCGTAGATGAGGTCCATCTGATAGGCTTCGGTATGATCACACTCGCGCATGTGATACCCGCCCTGCCCATCATCTTCCATAACATAAGCCTCGGCTCCCATGGCCCGATCTTGAATCACGCCAATCGTTAACCCCAAAAACGTATAAATGGGCCCTTGCCACATTGCATCGCGCTTGGCCAAAAACGAATTGACCGTAACCAAATGCACCCCCCGCCCCGTTAGCCCATTAAGGTATAAGGCCATTCCTGCCACCAAGGTTTTACCCTCACCCGTAGCCATTTCAGCAATCTTACCCTGATGTAAAACGGTCGCACCAATCAACTGCACATCGTAAGGAACAGCCTGCCAAGTCACCATCTCACCGGCACAATCCCAGCTTTTTTTTGCATCTTTAAATCGCCGACACACCTCTTTAAAAGCAGCAAAAGCTTCCGGCAAAATATCATCAAGCACGTCTTGCTCAACGTCTTTAATCTCAGCTTCAACAGCCTCGATATCATCTAACAAATCTGTGCGATCGTCATCTCGCCCCAAAGCATCTAATTCAACGCGCAATTCCTTGAGTCTGTCGCGTGCATCAGCCGTTGCATCTGAGATTCTTTTGCGAAATTCTGGGGTTTTGGCCCGAAGCTCGTCGTCAGACAAATTGTGATATTCAGCCGTAAAAACATTGATCTCGTCTACAATCGGACGCATCTTCTTGACATCACGGTCGTGTTTGGTGCCAAAAACTTTTGTTAAGAATTTCATCATAGCTCAAGTCCATTTTTCGACGTTTATATTATGTAAGTTAAACACAGATTATCTAGATACACACAGTCATTATCGACCAACGGCCAATCGTTCAGCCAAAAACTCGGGCAATCTCGCCTCACGTATTTTCTTTTGTGCTGCCAATACATCGTAAGACACCCGATGCAGATGAAGGTTCCCACTTCCTTGATCCCAAATCGCAAAAGATGCACGCGGATCACCATCTCGTGGTTGTCCCACACTGCCCACATTAATCAAGTATCGGTCAGACACACAAAGCTGAACATGGCCCTCAATGATCACATCGGTTTGATTAGACTCAGAACAAATAAACGCACGATGCGAATGTCCAACAAAACACAATTGAGATGTCGTCTGGTGCAATGCAGCCCGGCCATCTTCTAAATCAGACAAATAGTGCCAGCGCTCGGGTTCGTGAGGGGATGCATGAACATAAAAAACGGGGTCTTCATTGAGAACCAGCGGACAACGGCGCAAAAAATTGGCCTGTCGCTCATCCAGCACATCTGCCGTCCATTGAATGGCAATCAAAGGAATTGGATTGAAAA